>WTHE01000229.1 GCA_011523315.1 Candidatus Binatota bacterium | reverse complement strand
TAGGCCCGGTCTATCGGCAGGCTGGTGCCGGCCAGGGCACCGGCTCCGAGCGGCAGCACATTGATCCGCTGCCGGCATTCCTGCAAGCGCTCGGCGTCGCGGTCCAGCATGTCGTAATAGGCCAGCAGGTGATGGGCCAGCAGCACCGGCTGGGCGCGCTGCAGGTGGGTATAGCCCGGCATGACCACGTCGCGGTGCCGCTTGGCCAGTCGGGCCAGGCGTTTCTGGAGTGCGGTCAGCAGCTTGTGGATGTGCTGAGTTTCCTCGCGCAGGTACAGGCGGACATCCAACAGGACTTGGTCATTGCGGCTCCGGGCGGTGTGCAGCTTACCGCCCAGCAGACCGATCTTCTCGGTCAGACGCCGCTCGACCGCCATGTGGATATCTTCGTCCGAGGCCAGAAACGGGAAGCGGTCCTGCTCAATCTCGCGCTGAACCCGCTCCAGACCTTTGCGGATTTTTTCTCCTTCGGCCGGGGTCAGCAGCTTCTGCTTGACCAGCATCTTACAATGCGCCTGGCTGCCCTGGATGTCATAGCGGGCCAGCCGCCGGTCAAAGGCCAGGGACGAGGTGAAAGCCTCCATCCTGGGGTCGGCCGCCGCCTCAAAACGTCCGGCCCAGGCTTTTGTCCCGGTGGCCGTGTGTGTTCTGCGTTTCATACCGACCGCAGTATTATTGCTGGGCCAGCGCCCGCAGCCGCAGCCGCAGGGCGTTAATCCGGATAAAGCCCTCGGCGTCGGCCTGGCGATAGTCTCCGCCGGCCTCGAAGGTCGCCACTTCGGGGTTATAGAGGGTCTTGTCCGACTTGCGGCCGACCACGATCACGTTGCCCTTGTAGAGTTTGAGGCGCACCGTGCCGCTGACGTTGGTCTGGGCCTCGTCAACGGCCGCCTGCAACATCTCGCGCTCCGGGGCAAACCAGTAGCCGTAGTAGACCATCTCGGCATAGCGCGGGACGAGTGAGTCGCGCAGGTGGAGGGCTTCCCGGTCGAGGGTCAGCGATTCGGCCGCCTGGTGGGCGATGTGCAGGATCGTCCCGCCCGGGGTTTCGTACACGCCGCGCGATTTCATGCCGACATAGCGGTTTTCAACCAGATCAGTCCGGCCGATGCCGTGCTTGCCGCCGAGTTCGTTCAGCCTGGCCAGCAGCCTGGCCGGCGACAGGGGCTGGCCGTTGACGGCGGTCGGGTTGCCGGACTGAAAGTCGATCTCAATATACTCGGGCGTATCCGGCGCCTGCTCGGGCGACACCGACAGGACAAACATGTCGTCATAGGGTTCCTGCCACGGGTCTTCGAGCACGCCGCCCTCAAAGCTGATGTGCAACAGGTTGCGGTCGGTGCTGTACGGCTTTTCTGCGGTGACGGGGATGGGGATGGCGTAGCGCTCGGCGTAGGCGATCAGCTCGGTGCGCGAGTTCATGTCCCACTCCCGCCACGGTGCGATCACCTGGATATGGGGTTCGAGGGCGTAGTAGGTCAGCTCGAAGCGAACCTGGTCGTTGCCCTTGCCGGTGGCGCCGTGCGAGACCGCCCGGGCGTCTTCCTGGCGGGCGATTTCGATTTGGCGCTTGGCGATCAGCGGACGGGCAATCGAGGTGCCGAGCAGATAGCCGCCCTCGTAAAAGGCGTTGGCCCGAAACATGGGAAAGACGAAGTCGCGCACAAACTCTTCACGCAGGTCGTCAATGTAAATCTTGCTCGCCCCGACCTGGGTGGCTTTGTCCTCAACCGGAGCAAGTTCCTCGCCCTGGCCCAGGTCGGCACAAAAGGCAATGACCTCGCACCGATAGGTCTCGATCAGCCAGCGCAGGATGACCGAGGTGTCCAGACCGCCACTGTACGCCAGAACCACTTTTTGTATATCCGCCACAACAAAACACCTACAAAAGATAGTGATGATCTCTTCCTGAATGAGGACCGGTCATCGTCACTATCTTTGTTAAAAAAGTCCGAGCAGCCTACCATGCCGCCGTCGGCAAGACAACGGAGCGGGGTGAGAAGCCTAGAAAAGCGTGCGTCCTGCCTATGACAGGCAAGGCCATAGCTGAATGCGGAGGAAGGTCTACCGACTGGTGCGCTTTTGGAGTAAGCCGCTATTCCCTCAATCCATTCCGTCTGTACAAATGGCTTGGTTGCTTATACATAAGCAAAAATCTTCAGGTGGACGTAGCTGGAGGCCAGTGTGGCTACACATCAGATAAAACAACCTAGTCTCGGTCTTCCGTCCGGCAGGGCCTCCCCCATTGTTTCCTCTGAGTACCAATCCCGTTTCCTCTCATACTGCGATACCAGGATATCTTCCCCTCTGTTCCTCCTGGGTGACGCAGAAACGGTGCTCAAAGCCCTTCCCGATGAAACGATTGACTGCTGTATGACCAGTCCGCCGTACTGGGGGCAACGGGCCTACCATAGTGGGGGGATAGGAGCCGAAGAAAACTATCAAGATTTCATCGTCCGGCTGTGCCAGGTCTTCGGTGAAATGCAACGGGTGCTGAAGCCCACCGGATCATTCTGGCTGAATATTGGGGACACGTATCAAAAAAAGGGGTTATTGGGGATTCCCTGGAGGCTGGCTTTCGCGCTGTCAGATCAGCAGGGCTGGATTATCCGCAACAGCGTCATATGGAACAAGGTCAAAGGTAGCCCCGACAACGCCTTGGACAAGCTGCGCAACGTGTATGAAAACGTCTTTCATTTTGTGAAGAGCCCAAAGGGCTATTACTACGATGTGGACGCCATCCGGTCTAATCCAAAGAGAGCGAAGATCCTGAAAGGGGCAGTGGTTTCTGCGACAGGCGTTTCCGGGGTTCGCTACAAGCGTCAGATTGAACTCTCAACGGCTTTGAGCCAAGAAGAAAAACGGACTGCTTTCACCGAGCTTGAAGGTATGCTGCAAGCGATTGAGAAAGGAGAGATGGCAGATTTCCGCATGATCATTCGCGGCCAACAGCGGACAACCCACTCCGATTCCGAGCGTGTTTCCGGCAGAGCGAAAGAGCTGAAGGAAAAAGGCTTCTACTTCCTGAGGTATCATCCCAAGGGCAGTAAACCGGCGGATGTGTGGGATATCATTCCAGAAGACACCCAGAAGCGCCGTTTGCACTTCGCCCCTTACCCCGAAGACCTGTGTAAAATCCCCATCCTTGCGACGTGTCCCTCGGATGGTATCGTCCTCGATCCATTCTGTGGGACTGGCACGACGATGCTCGTGGCGAGAAATTTAAGCCGCAAGTCGGTTGGGATCGATATCTCCAGGGAGTACCTGGAGCTCGCCCAAGAAAGGTGTTCCTCGCTGTTATGAGCAAAGTCCTCGAACTGTTCGGCATCTCAACGTCGGAGCAGGAGGTTGATTGGAGAGAAAGAATCGACCGCCAAAACTGTCCGTATTTGCATAGGACCTGCCTCAAGGTCAGAAAAATTCAGCCGGAAGTTTCCATTGGCACGTGCAGTGTTTCCTACGGGATAGCTGAGACTCCTGTTCTTATCTGTCCACATCGCTTGCTCGAACGAAAACAGATTTTCATTGACTGTCTTCATCTGCTCAACACTCACGAGCCAGGCAATGAGCTTCATATAGTCCCGGAAGTTTCCGTACC
>WTHE01000326.1 GCA_011523315.1 Candidatus Binatota bacterium | reverse complement strand
CGAGGACTACCACACACCGCGTGACACGGCCGACAAAATTCAGCTTGCGGGTACGGAAAAAATCGCCCGTCTGATGGCGGCCTTGGCCGCGCAGCTCGCCACCCGTCAGGACGTGCCCGACTACCGGGAAATAGACCGACCGTCCCGTCAGGTCGGACGTGTCGGGCTGCGCGCCTATCTGGGTACCATCCCGGATTACACCCAGGCCGACGTGGTCGGGGTCAGGCTGTCGGGCGTGGTCAGCGGTGGTCCCGCAGCCCGGGCCGGTCTGCAAGACGGCGATATTATTATTCGGCTGGCGGGCCAGCGTATCGAAAATATCTACGATTACACCTATGCTTTGGATGGCTTACGGATTGACAGGCCGGTCGAGATCGGCGTCCAGCGTCGCGGCCAAGAACTGGTCCTCAGCATCACGCCCGGCTCGCGCGAATAGGGACGCTTTGCTCTTGACCGTGGGAGGCTTCCGTGTCACCGTGCGACCTGACTGCGCCGCCAGGGGAGCTGTCAGGAGAGGGTCGGCGGCAAACAGGGGGTCGCATGAGTCCGCCCCACTCGATAACACCGGAACGCTTTGAGGCTGTATTGTTCGACCTTGACGGGGTACTCACGGCGACCGCAAAAGTGCATGCCGCGTGCTGGAAACGTATGTTCGACGAGTTTCTTCAACAGCAGGCGCGCCGCGACAACAGCGTTTTCGTACCCTTTGATATCCGCACCGATTACCCCCGCTACGTTGACGGCAAACCGCGCTACGAGGGCGTCCAGAGTTTTCTCGCTGCGCGCGGCCTGTGTCTGCCCTACGGTACCCCGGACGATCCTCCCCAGCGCCGGACGGTGTGCGGCCTGGGCAATCGCAAGAACGACCTCATCCGGGCCGTTCTTGCTGCGGACGGGGTCGAGACCTATCCGGACGCACTGAGCGTCGTGCGGGCGGTGCGCGCCTGGGGCCTGAAAACGGCCGTCGTGTCGTCGAGCCGCAACTGCCGGGCGATCCTGGCTGCGGCCCACATCACCGACCTGTTCGACCTGCGGCTCGACGGTGAGATGGCGGCCGAACTCACGCTGAAGGGCAAGCCCGCGCCCGATACCTTCCTGGCTGCGGCCCGCCAGCTCGGCGTTCCGCCCCAGCGGGCGGTGGTGATTGAGGACGCGCTGGTCGGTGTGCAGGCCGGACGCGCCGGCGGCTTTGGGTTGGTGGTGGGCGTGGCGCGCCGCGCCCAGGCCGACGAAGCCCAGGCCCTGCGAGAGCACGGGGCCGATATCGTCGTCACCGACCTGAGGGATCTGACTGGCCATGATTAAACAACACGCCCTTGGTCTTCCCCACTCCGTCTATCCGATTGATGGATGGAAGATTATTGAAAACCGCTACTATCCGCAGTTCCTGGCCGGGACGGAGACGCTGTTTGCCCTCAGTAACGGCTATCTGGGTATGCGCGGCTGCTTTGAGGAAGACTCGCCGGTCGAGCAGGACGGCACCTTTGTCAATGCTTTTTACGAGTCGTGGCCGATTGTGTACGGCGAGGAAGCCTACGGTTTCGCCAAAACCGGTCAGACGATTGTCAACGTCCCGAATAGCAGGATCATCAAGCTGTACGTCGATGATGAACCGCTCTCGCTGCGCTATGCCAACCTGCTGCACTATAGCCGCACGCTCGATATGAAGGGCGGCACGCTCAACCGCGAGCTGCTGTGGGAGACGCCGGCCGGCAAGCGGGTGCTGATCAAATCGCGTCGTCTGGTCTCCCTGAGTCACCGCCATCTTGCCGCGATTGAATATAAGGTGACGGTCTTGAACGCCCCGGCCCCAGTCGTGATTTCCTCCGAGGTCGTCTATCGGCATAGTGTCCCGGACGCGGCCAGCACAGACCCCCGTAAAGCCCGCGATTTCCCGGAGCGGCCACTCCTGCCCGAGCACCACTATGTGCCGCAGGGCAGGGATAAACGGGTCGTGCTGAGCTATGCGACCCGACGCAGCCGGATGACGCTCGCCTGCGGTATTGATCACAGCCTGGAAACCGCGTGTCGCTTCTCCTATACCAGCGCGAGCACACCGGACTCCGGCAAGCTCGTCCTGCGTGTCGAGGCTCTGCCCGGTCAGCCCATCAGCCTGACCAAGTACATGACCTATCACACCTCGGGCTCGGCGCCGGCCGATGAGCTATGCACGCGGGCCGAGCACACGCTTGACCGGGCTCTGGAGCACGGCTTTTCAGAGCTGCTGGACAGCCAGCAGCTGTATCTGTACGACTTTTGGCAACGCAGCGACGTGGAAATCGACGGTCAGCCGACCGTTCAGCAGGACGTACGCTTCAATCTGTTTCAGCTGTGTCAGGCGACCGCCAGAGTCGAGGGGGCGGGCGTGCCGGCCAAGGGGCTGACCGGGCAGGCGTATGAGGGGCACTATTTCTGGGACGGCGAAATCTATGTCATGCCGTTTCTGATCTACACCGCATCGCGAATCGCCCGCAACCTGCTCAAGTTTCGCCACGATAAGCTGACCCACGCCCGCCAGCGTGCCCAGGAGCTCGGGCTGCGGGGAGCCAAATTTCCGTGGCGGACGATCAGCGGTGAGGAAGCCTCTGCCTACTACGCGGCCGGAACGGCCCAGTACCACATCAATGCCGACATCATGTACGCCCTGCGCAAATATGCAGACGCCACCGGCGACGCCGAGTTCTTGCAGGAAGTCGGTGCCGAAATGCTGGTCGAGACCGCCCGGATGTGGTGCGACCTGGGGTTTTACTCCGAACGGACGGGCGGGAAGTTCTGTATCAACGGCGTGACCGGGCCCGACGAATACACCACGGTGGTCAACAATAACGCCTTTACCAATCTGATGGCCCGCGAGAACCTCCGCTACGCAGCCCAGACCGTGACGGCGCTGCAAAAAGACAAGCCCGGCTGGTACGCGACGCTGGTCGAGAAGACCGGTCTGGCCTTTGAGGAGGTCGCCCAGTGGCAGGACGTGGCCGACCGGATGTATGTGCCCTACGACCGGGAGCTTGGCATCCACTCCCAGGACGACCACTTTCTGGACCAGGAGCCGTGGGATTTTACCCATACCCCAGCCGAGAGATATCCCGTCTTTCTGCACCATCATCCGCTGATGATTTATCGCCGCCAGATCATCAAACAGGCCGATGTGGTACTGGCCATGTTCCTGCTCAGCCACGAATTCACCATTGAGCAGAAAAAGCGCAATTTTGACTACTACGACCCCCTGACGACCGGCGATTCGTCGCTGTCAGCCTCAATCCAGAGCATTGCCGCCTCAGACATCGGCTATGCCGAGAAGGCCTACGAATACTTCCGCTCGACCGCCCTCATGGACCTGGCCAACGTCACCGGCAACGTCCAGGACGGCATACACCTGGCCGCAACGGGCGGAACCTGGATGGCGCTGGTGTACGGCTTCGGAGGCATGCGCGATCATGGCGGCCGCCTGTCGTTTGACCCCAAGCTGCCGGCCCAGTGGCAGCGGCTGAAATTTCCCCTGATGGTGCGGGGGATGAGCCTGGTGGTCGATATTCAACCCGAGGCGGTGACCTATCTGCTGCGCCAGGGCGATGGGTTGACGATTTCCCACCAGGGCC
>WTHE01000681.1 GCA_011523315.1 Candidatus Binatota bacterium | reverse complement strand
CGCCAGCGACATGTGGCCCCACACAATCCCCGTACTGCCGATAACGCGACACTGGGGGTTGATTGGCGTCAGGCTCAGGCTCTCGGCGTTGGCAAAGTTCGCCTCGGCCAGCGGCACCAGGCTGGATTTTCCTTCCACCGCAAACGGCGAGAAGGGCGGGAAGGCGACGATTTGCTCGTGCCAAAAGGACGAATACGCGCCAGCGTCGCGCCGGTTGATCGCGGCCACGACTTGTTCAAAGGTCCCGGCAAGGTCATCAATGTCTGCCATGTCTTCCTCCCGAAAAAAGGCTGAGAAGAATGATTCTTCTCAGCCTGTGTGTCCGCAGACCGGGCCGGAGCCCGGTCTCCGCAAGTTGTGCCTACCTGGCCGCGCCGTGACGCAGCAAGCCGCCCGGCGTGGCGTTGGTGCACACGCCGTCCTCAAAGGTGACCTCGCCGTTGACCAGCATCCAGCGGTAGCCCTCGGAGCGCTGCACCCGGCGCCACTCTCCGGTCGGCAGGTCTTCGACAATCTCGGTCGGCAGGATGTTCAGCTTGTCCAGGTCATAGACCATCAGGTCGGCCGCCTGTCCCTCGCGGATGTAGCCGCGATCCTTGAAGCCTGCGGCCCAGGCCGGCATACCGCTCAGGCGGTAGTGGCCCTGCTCCAGGGTCATGATACCGGTGTCGCGCACCATCCAGGTCAGCAGATCGGTCGGCCAGACGCCGGCGGTGATGAACTTCATGTGCGCCCCACCGTCGGACAGACCGGCCATGACGTAGGGCGAGTCCATCATCTTCCGGGAGTTCTCCTCACTGACGTTGAGGACGGGCGTGCGCCACTGGGTCTTGAGATCGTCGGCGACCGACAGATCGAGCAGCGCGTCGAGCACGTGCTTGTTCTCCATCTCGGCAATCTGGCCGACCGACAAGCCCTCGTACTTTTCCTCCAGATCGGGTCGGCGGACCTTCTTGGCGATAAAGGTCGGGATTTCTCCGAACAGGTCGATGGGCACCTGCCCCGAGTCATACTCGTCCTTCATCGCCCGGCGGATGTCGGGGTTGGCCAGCTTGGCCTTTCTCTCCTCGACAGTCCCCAGGGTCGCCTCGCGCCACACCTCGCTGTTGTCGAACAGGTTCCAGTCCTCAAAGGTGAACTCCAAAGGCAGGCGCACCGTGACGCCCTGGCCGAACACCCGGATACCCTTGTTATTGGCCTCTTCCAGCCACTTGAGCTGCGACTGGAACACCTCGGGATACTGGTCGTTGACCGCCACCGCGTTGAACAACACCGGCTGTCCGCTCTCCTCGGCCAGCTTGACGTTGAAGGCAAAGTCGTACTGGGGTCCCTTGGTCGGATCGTGGATGCTGGCGCTGGCCTGGGTGTACTGGATGCAGCCCGCGTTGCGCTCGCCGAGCGCTTTGGCCATGGTCAGGTAGAACTCGTCGGACAGCACGTCCGAAATCATGGGCGAGCCGTCATAGTCGCGCTGGACCGAGGCCATGCCCTCGGGGAACAGGCGCTGGGCGCCCCAGCCGACCGCCCCGGCGTCCATCGCCTCGTGGAACATCTGCAAGACCTTCTGCATCTCCCTGTCGTTCGGCAGGCGCTTCTTGGATTCTTCATAGCCGCCCATGGCGTAGGCGACCAGCGGCGTGATCGGCACCAGCTGTGAGATGTTGACCCCCAGCGGCAGGGTGTCGATATGGTCCATCCACTGCGGGAAGGTCTCCCAGTCAAAGGCCATCGTCTCTTTCATCGGGGCCAGCGGAATCGCCTCGTTGCGCGACATCGACAGCATGGCCCGCTCGGCATCCTTGCCATGCACCGGCGCAAAGCCGAAGCCGCAGTTACCGATCGTGACCGAGGTCACGCCGTGCCAGCTGCCGATGCTCAGATACGGGTCCCAGTGGATCTGGGCGTCGTAGTGGGTGTGCAGGTCGATGGCGCCCGGCGCAACGATCAGCCCGCTGGCGTCCAGCACCCGGCCGCCGTCGCTGGTCTTGAGCCGCCCGATCTGGGCAATCTTGCCGTCCGTGATACCAACATCGGCGCGGTAGCGCGGAACCCCACTTCCGTCAACAACCGTGCCGCCTTTAATCAGCGTGTCAAACTGTGCCATGACTCCCTCCTGTGTGTTGGGAACGAAAAACGAACACCTCAGTCAAAATGATACACCCGGGCGGCATTCCCGCCGGCGATCTTGGCCTTCTCTTCTTCCGTACAGCCGGCCAGAATATCCTCCAGAATCTGCCGGGTGCGGGGAAAGGTCGCCTCAGGATGCGGATAGTCCGAACCCCACTGCAGATTGTCCACCCCGATGATGTGGCGGTGCTGAATCCCCAGGGCGTCTTCCTGAAAGCCGAGGAACACGTTGCGGTGGAAGTACTGACTGGGCAGCATATCGCCCGGATAGCGGTCCCAGTAGCCCTTCTTGAACAGGTCGCGGGCGCGCTGGGTGTAGTTATAGTCGAGCCGGTCGATGAAGTGGGGCACCCACGACAGCTCCATCTCGACCGCGCCGACCTGGAGTTTGGGATAGCGGGCGAACACGCCGCTGTAGATCATCTGGGCCAGCGACATGCGGACCCAGTAGTCGGCATTGGCCAGAAAGGCCGGCGTCAGCTCGTCGAACACAAAGGTCTGACCCGGGCCGGGCCGGTTGGTGCCGATGTGCAGGCCGAGCGGCATGCCCAAATCCTGGGCGGCAGCCCACAGCGGATCGTACTCGGGCATATCGTAGGTCAGTCCCTCGCGCGGGTAGCAGGTGATCATGGCTCCCGCCAGCCCCATGTTGGCGCAGCGCTCCAGCTCCTTGATGCCGGCCGGCAAATCGTCAATGTCGAGCATGGCGATGCCCTTGAGCTTGTTGGGGAAGGGCTTGCAGAACTCGGCCAGCCAGTCGTTGTAGGCGCGGAAAACGGCCGTCATGAGTTCGCTGTCCGACATGGTAAACAGCAGCAGCCCGACCGTCGGATAGATCACCCCGCCGTCCACCCCGTCCAGCTCCATGTCCTTGACGTGCTCCTCGGGCAGGTAGCCGCCGGGCCGGACGTTGTCCATGGTATCGGCGCTGCTGAGCTTCTCGGGTTCCTCAAACCGCCGGCCGGCCTGGGCTCCGGCAAAGGCGCCCATGACCTTGCGGCCGTCGCAGAACCACCAGTCGCCCCCGTCGTCGAGACGCCGCACCTGGGGGGCGCGCTCGCGCCACTTGGGCTCAACCCGCCTCGCCCACAGGTCGGCCGGCTCAAAAATGTGATTGTCCGAGGAGATGATCCTGTATGTGTCCGTCATAACCCCCTCCTTGCGTGTGGTCAAAAACGTCGGGGCGGTTGATGAACCGCCCCGACTGTATTCGGACTCCCCCAAGCGACTCGGACGGCGGACGGGCTACAGTTCGGGCGGGGCCAGAATCGTGAAGCCGAAGAACGGGTCACTGCCGGTACGCAGCGTATGCGGCGCGCCGGCCGGAATCATCAGCACGTCGCCGGCCTTGAGATCCTGCTCTTTGCCCGACACCCGGGCGGTTGCCCCGCCGTCAATCACATAGATGATCTGATCACCCTTGTGGGGGTTCTCGGTGTCGTTGCTGTAGTTGGCCGGCAGATTGAACACCACCGTCTGGCT
>WTHE01000076.1 GCA_011523315.1 Candidatus Binatota bacterium | reverse complement strand
GATGACAGCCCGAAAGAATGATTCCATCATTTCCTCCTCCTTGGATTCTTACTTGCCGCAGCGAACACGAGTGCGTTGCCTGGACGTGGCGATCCACAGTAGGGCCAGGCTCCTATCTGCTGGCGCAGCCTACCTCCTCGTGTCTTCAGTCGGTCAGAACTTTTCCTTGAACGGCCGGACCTCGAGTTCTGTCGTCCAGGCACTGCGATCTTGATGCGCCAGATGCCAGTACGTATCGGCGATGGCCGCGGGTTTGAGCATGTCTTCCGCCGTGAACTGCGGAATGTCTCGGCCAGGAATGTCGATAATACCGTTGACGTTGACCCAGCCGACATGGATACCCTTGGGACCGAGATCGCGGGCCAGCGCGTTTCACGGTAAGCTGTAGCCGTGTTGGACGCGATCCGGCACTCCTGCTTCGACTTCGCTCCGCTACGCTCAGCACGAACGGGAGGCCATTGGGCCTGAGCGTCAGGCGCAGCGCGCCTGAAGTCGAAGGGCTACACAGCAGCGTTATTTGCGCTAGTCCTCCTCTTCAGGCGGAACCAGCAGGGGCTCACCCAGGGTCCGGATAATCCAGCGGTGGACATCGCCGACCAGGCTGAGGGCCGGTGGGCCGCTGTACAGCCAGTGGCCGAGGTCGGGATAGGTGTGCTGGTCTGCTCCCAACTCACGCACCAGGGCCTGGCAGGCGGCCGGCGCAACCATGCGGTCCGCCCCGCCGTGAACGACCAGGGTCGGACAGTCGGGCCGGACAGGGGCCACGGCCTCGCGGCTCAGCGTCCGGGCGACACGGCCGGAATCGGGGATGAGTTGCCGCCCCAGCTCGGCCTGAAGGTTGGCGGCGAGGCCGGAGAACAGAAACTCGCGGGCGATGCCGGGCCGGGGGGGCGCCAGTGGCCGGCTCCACAACAGGGCCGGCAGGGCGGGCAGCCGGACCAGGGGCAGCGGCGGCCGGGCGTCGGGCAGCCACGAGCGGGGCAGGAGCGGGGTGCTGCACACGATGGCCCGAGGAGGAAACTGGACGGCCGATTGAAGGACCAACAGGGCACCCAGGTCGGTGCCCCAGACCACCGGCGGCGCCCACAGCTGTCGTATGGCGGTGCTGACATCCTCGACGTAGTCTTCCAGCCGCACCCGACCGATGCGCGGGGCCGGCCGGCTGTCCGGGCGACCGCGCAGGTCGAGGGCCCAGCATTCCCAGCCGCGCAGGGCCAGGGCTGGAGCGATGGTCCGCCACATCCAGCTGCCCGCCCACAGACCGTGGACCAGCAGCAGCGGGACGGTAAACTTGTTCCGTTCGGGAAAGCTGACCTCCGCGCATAGGCCGGCCAGGCGTTGTTTCATGGCTCAGGATTGTGTGGCGAAGACGGTCCGGCCGGGGTAGACGGCGCGTTTGCCCAGTTGCTCCTCGATGCGTAACAGCTGGTTATATTTGGCCGTCCGCTCGCCCCGGCTGACGCTGCCGGTCTTGATCTGGCCGGCGTTGACGGCCACGGCCAGGTCGGCAATCGTGGCGTCCTCGGTCTCGCCCGAACGGTGAGACATCACCGTCGCATAGCCGTGGCTGTGGGCCAGTCGGACCGCCTCCAGGGTTTCGGTCAGGGTGCCGATCTGGTTGACCTTGACCAGGATGGCGTTGGCCACGCCCTGTTCGATGCCGCGCGCCAGGCGCTGGGGGTTGGTGACGAACAGGTCATCGCCGACCAGTTGCAGCCTGGTGCCCAGGGCCTGGGTCAGGAGTTGCCAGCCCTGCCAGTCGTCCTCGGCCAGGCCGTCTTCAATCGAGACCAGCGGATAGCGCTCGGCCCAGCGTTGATAGCGCTCGACCAGCTGGGCGGCGGTGCGCCGGGCGCCGCCCGATTTCTGAAACACGTAGGCGCCGTCCTGGTAGAGTTCGGTGGCGGCCACGTCAAGGGCCAGCCCGATCTGACGGCCGGGCTGGTAGCCGGCCCGCTCAATGGCGTCGAGCAGCAGGTCGAGCGCCTGCTCGTCAGAGCCCAGGTCGGGCGCGACCCCGCCCTCGTCGCCGACCGCAGTGCTCAGACCCTTGGCCTGGAGCAGGCTTTTGAGGGCACTGAAGATCTCGGCGCCCATGCGCAGCCCGTCGCCAAAAGACCGCGCCCCGAGCGGAACAATCATGAACTCCTGGATATCGAGGGTATTGGTGGCGTGGGCGCCGCCGTTCAGCACGTTCAGCAGCGGAACCGGCAGGGTGCGCGCCCGGCTGCCGCCCAGCCAGCGGTACAGAGGCTTGCCGCTGGCCGCCGCCGCCGCCTTGGCCACGGCCAGCGAGGTGGCGATCATGGCGTTGGCGCCCAGCTTCTTCTTGTTGGGCGTGCCGTCGAGTTCGCACAGCAGACGGTCGAGGCCGGTTTGATCGCTGGCGTCCTTACCGGCCAAACCCTTGGCGATGGTAGTGTTGATATGGGCTACCGCCTGTTGTACGCCTTTTCCGCCGTAGCGCTTTCTGCGTCGATCACGCAGCTCCCAGGCCTCGTGGGCGCCGGTCGAGGCGCCGGACGGTGCGGCCGCGCGGCCGACCAGGCCGCTGGTCAGAATCACATCCGCCTCAACGGTGGGGTTGCCCCGGCTGTCGAGGATTTCTCGACCCCGGACAGACTTGATCTTCATGCTGGTGTCTCCTCTCTGAGCCCTGCCTCACGCTGGGCAGGCACGGGGGCCTGCCCGCTGCCGGCCCAGCGTTGCGCGGGGGGACGGGTGGACCTACAATACGCCTCGTGGGTCGCTTTCTTTCCTTGCGTGTCGTGTGGCTGCCAACGGTCCTGGGCGTCTACGTGCTGCTCGGTATGTCCACCGTGTTCGGCGGCTGGGGGCTGTTGCACCTGCGGGGCTTGGCCCAGGAGCAGGCCGCCCTTGAGGCTGCGGTATTTGCCCGGCTGCGTGAAAGTCGGGCCCTGCGGGTGTGCATGCAGCGGCTGGAGACCGACGACACGTTTCTGGAACACATCGCCCGCGAAGAGTTCGGTTTTGTCCGGCCGGATGATATGGTCTACCGCTTTGACGCGCCGGCGGACGAATCGCTGCCGCCCTGGCAGCGGATGTGTCTGAGCCGTTTCCCGGCCAACGTCCCGGTATCGGCCGACGATGTCCCCCGTGGCCATAGTTCCGCCGCTTCCCGCGCGCCCTAGCCGGCTCGCCGGGCAAGCCCGTGGGCCATATCGCTGACGATCTGTCGGGCGGCCAGACGCGGGTCGGCCGCGTCTCGGATCGGTTTCCCCACCACCACGTAGTCGGCGCCGCGGCTCATCGCCTGTTGCGGGCTGAGCACCCGCTTCTGGTCATCCCAGTCCGCCCCCGGCGGCCGCACCCCGGGCACGATCAGGCGTAGCCGAGGACCGCATTCGCGGCGCAGGCGAGAGAGTTCGTGGGGAGACGTCACCACCCCGCCCAGGCCTGCGGCCTGGGCCAGTCTGGCCAGGCGGACGACCTGTGTTTGCGGGCCGGCGGCAACCCCGGTCTGGCGCAGGTCGTCGGCGTTCAGGCTGGTCAGGACGGTGACGGCCAGGATCAGCGGACGCCGTAGGCCCTCGGTCCGGCAGCGTTTGAAGACCTCGGTCCGGGTCGTGCGCATCATGTCCAGGCCGCCTGCG
>WTHE01000382.1 GCA_011523315.1 Candidatus Binatota bacterium | reverse complement strand
GCGTTGTCTTCGGCGATCGCGCTCTGGACCTGGATCGACACGCTGTTCGGCTCAAAGTAGGGCAGCGCCCGCCCAAAGAAACCTTCGAGTATCTCCTGCTTGCCGGTGTAGGTACCCGAAACGGGCAGTGAGCCGGGCAGCCACCACGTCGCGTCGTCGGCAAAGGCGTCGGTCACGCCGTCAAGATTACCGTGCGACAAATCCTCGATAAAACCCAGGACGATTTTTTTGCTCTCGTCAGCACTCATGGGACACCTCCTTTGTCCACCCTTTGTACCTCACCCGTCGCCACAATCACAAGCCGCTGACAGCGCCTCCTCCACAAATCCCCCTGCGTTTCCACGCCTCCCCCTGTGAAAAAGGGGGACTGAGGGGGATTTTCCCGGCGTGCCTGTCACACTCGGATCGAGTCACTTCAAGTGAGGCGAGCCGGCATCTTGAAACTGAGCCACCTGGCAGCCGTCCACTTTGCGCTTGACCGCGCCCGGCTTGTGGGGCATAGCCAAGCCAGGAGATACGCGCAACAAGGAGGCAGCGTATGGATCTGAGCGGAAAAACAGCCCTGGTGACGGGTTCGAGTTCGGGTATTGGACGGGGGATCGCCCTGGCCTTTGCCCAACACGGCGCCAATGTCGTTATCACAGGTCGCAACCAGGAACGCATTGCCCAGGTCGTGCGCGAGGCCGAGGCCAGCGGCGGCACAGCCGTGGGGCTCAGCGCCGATGTCGCCAGCTTCGGCGAGGTGCAGGCTATGGTCGAGCAGGCCCGGGCCGCACTCGGTCCGATCGACATTCTGGTCAATAACGCCGGGGTCTTTACCACCCGCCCGCTGCACGACATGACCGAGGCCGAGTGGGACGACATGCTGGCCGTGGACCTCAAAAGCGTCTTCAACTGCACGCGGGCCGTTATCAACGACATGCGCGCCAGCGGCTGGGGACGCATCGTCTGTATTACGGGCCTGGTGGGCAATGTCGGCTATGCCAACACCGCCCATGTGGCTGCGGCCAAAGCCGGGGTGCACGGCTTTGTGCGTGCCCTGGCGCGTGAGGTCATTGACGCGGGCATTACGGTCAATGCGATTACGCCGGGTCTGATCGACACGCCCATCCTGGCCGGTATCAGCGAGGCCCAGATGGCGGTCTTTACCCAGGAAATTCCGGCCGGCCGGATTGGCACGGTCGAAGAGATCACGGCCGCAACCGTGTATTTCAGCTCAGACGCCGCAGCCTATACCACCGGCCAGATCCTGAATATCAGCGGCGGCGGAGTGATATAAACAATGCTGAATGCTGAACGCTGAATGATGAAGGGAGGCGACTATGGCTCGTATCGGGGTAGCGTTCGCCGGCGGTATGTCACCGCCAGAGATTGTCGAGTGCGTCAGGCTGGCCGAGGAGTTGGGCTATGAGTCGGCCTGGGTCGCCGAGGGGCACGGCGGGGATCAGTTTGCGATCCTGTCGGCGTGTGCCGTACAGACCGAGCGGATTCTGCTCGGCACCAGCATCAGCAGCATTTTTGTCCGCAGCGTGCCGACGATTGCCATGGCTGCGGCCAGCGTCGATCACCTGTCCGGGGGACGCCTGATCCTGGGCCTCGGCTCCAGCCACAAGGTCCAGGTCGAACCGGAACACGGCGTCGTGTATCGCAAACCTGTCCAGCGCATGCGCGAGAGCGTAGAGATCATCCGCACCTTGCTGCGCGACGGACAGGTGTCGTATCAGGGCCAGGAAGTCAGCATTGCCAGCTTCGACCTGTGGTTTGAGCCGCTGCGACGCGAGATCCCGATCTATCTGTCGGCCGTTTTTCCGCAAATGCTGGAAACCTGCGGCGAGATTGCGCAGGGCACCATCCTGGTCTGGAGCACCCCGGAGTCCGGCCGTCAGTCCGCCGAACACGTGGCTGCCGGCGCCCGCCGGGCGGGGCGCGATCCGGCCGAGGTCGATATTGTGTCGCTGCTGCCGTGCAGTGTGGCCGAGGACCGGCGGGAAGCGATTGATCGGGTCCGGCCGGCCGCCGCCTTCTACGCCGGGTTTTTCCCGCGTTACAACCGGCTGATGGCCGAGAGCGGTTTTGCCGAGGCGGCCACCGCCATCCGCCAGGCCTGGCTTGAGGGCGACCGCGAGGGCGCGACGCGGCTCGTCCCGGACGACATGGTCCAGGCCCTAAGTATTGCCGGTCCGGCGGCGGACAGCCGACAAAAGCTTGAGGCGTACCGGGAGTCGGGCATTCGGCTGCCGGTCATTTTTCCGGTTGGCGGCGGGCCGGACGGCAAGGCAAGGGTCATGGAAGCGATTCGGGCCTGCGCGCCATGAAGCCCCTCTCCTCTGTAGAGATCATGACGAGGACACAGCTTACGTCGCCCCTCATAAACACGCATACTCCATTATGGAAGCAGTATACTGAAAGAAAGGACGCCCTCGCACGATGAAGCAAAAGCTCACCATCACCGTGGACGCCGAGCTCCTCCCGCTCGCCAAGCGTTATGCCCGCTCCCGGGGCGTGTCGTTGTCCTCACTCATTGAGCAGTCCCTCCGGGAGGTGGCAGGCGCGGACGTGCCGTCCTTTGCCGCACGCTGGCGGGGCAAGTTTCGGGCCGCAGGACATGACGACCCGCGTTACGACGCTCTGGCGCGGAAGTACCTGCAATGATCCTCCTGGATACCGATATCCTCATCGACATCGCCCTCGACAGACGCCCGCATGCCAGCCCGGCCGCCGAACTCTTGGATCAGATTGAGCACGGTGCCGAGCGCGCCTGCATCGCGTGGCACACGGTGTCGAACTTCTATTACATCGTCGCTGCGGCGCGCGGCGGGGGGGACGCCAGAGATTTTATCGTCGAATTAACCCGCTTCGTCGCAGTGGCCACTACTGGCACCGAGGCTATCCGGTACGCCGTGGAACTCCCGATGGCAGACTTCGAGGATGCGCTGCAGGTGGCAGCCGCGCGGGCCTGCGGCGCGCGGTACATTGTCACGCGCAATGTCCGGGACTACGCACGTTCTCCCATCCCTGCGGTAGAGCCCCGGGAGGCGCTCAGTGGATTGTTCTGAGCGCGTGGCGGTCCGATCCAGAGTACTTGGCGGACTCCCGGCTTCCTTAAAAAAGGGAGATTGAGGAAGATTATTCCCCCTCCCGGCCTACAGGTCTCGGTCCAGCCCGCGCTTGACGATGATTTCCTTCATGATCTCGGCGGACCCTCCGGCAATCGTGGTCTGACGGATGTCGCGGTAGAACCGTTCAACCGCAAACTCTTTCATATAGCCATAGCCGCCGTGCATCTGAACGCACTCATAGGCGACCTTATTGGCCACGTTACAGCCATACAGCTTTGCCATCGAGACTTCGGTACTACAGTCACGCCCACTCGCCAGCACATCGGCCGCGTAGTACGTCAACTGACGGGCGGCTTCCAGTTCGGTGGCCATATCCGCCAGGCGATGTGATATGACCTGATGATCAAACACGCGCTTGCCAAACGTCTGCCGCTCGCGCGTGTATCGGAGCGTATCTTCCAGGGCTTGCTGGGCCGCGCTCACGGCCATGCTGGCCGCAATCAGGCGCTCGTCCTGAAAATTCTGCATAATATAATAAAACCCCTTGCCCTCCTCGCCTAAGA
>WTHE01000486.1 GCA_011523315.1 Candidatus Binatota bacterium | reverse complement strand
GGCCATCAGGCTGGTTGTGAATCGCACGAGCGTTTCCTCCTCACACGGGATGCGCTCGTCTTACTGGAAAGGTGGGCGGTTCGCAAGGCAAGGCCGCACAGGCATGCTGTCTTAATTCAGACACCTCCCCTCCAAAATAAGACACGCCTCCGCTGAAAATAAGACACTGCCGTATTCAGGGTCAGTATAGTTTGACAGGCCGGAGCACACAAGAGATATAAAAGAGAAAGGCCCCAGCAAATGCTGAGGCCAAATCTCTGATCTGTCCCCTGACAGGAACCGTTGCTTGTAGCGCAGGCAGCGGGCACGGGAGGCAGAGCGATGGAGGCTCCATGGGTCACTCTACCCATGATGGTGCGGCGCGTCAACTTTGTGTCCCGAAGCCCGGGATTCCCGACCCCAGCCACAAGACACCCCTTCCTGCATACCACCCCATCCGGCGGCATATTTCCCGGCCCTGTGAGTGGTGGCCGCACTGTCGCAGGAAAGCCTGCTGGCGATGTTCCCGGCGCCGTCAGCTGATCTTGCGATTCTTCCCGCCTGGCAGGACGTACAGTCGCGGCGCGGGCCTCCGGCCTGGCCGCGGATAGCCGGGCGGCTGCGGGAGCGGCTCAGGATCAGGCGCGGCCTCAGCCGCCTGCATCAGCTCCGCCACATCCCAGATATGCCGTGTCAGGCCGAACTCCATGGCCGGCGTCACCGACAGTGCCTCATGCACCCGGCAGTAGTTGTAGAACGCGATCAGCAGCGCAATGGCTGCCTGGTGGCGATCCAGCTTCTTACTGTGCCCGCTCGTGCGCCGAGTGTGGCGGCGCAGCTGGGTGCGGACCGTGAGGTTGAACCGCTCGACATGGTTGGTCGTCACCTGATCCATATCCGGGCGGCCGCGCTGGATTGGATACCCGCCTGCCTGCTTGTTCATCATCACATAATCGACATCCCCGCCGAATGCGGCGTCCACCGCCTCTTCATAGGCTTTGAAGGCGTCGGTCGTGATCTGCGGCCGATTGATGACCCGCCCCCGGACATCGGCCAGGAACGCTCGGGCATCCTCACCCGTCCGCTTCCCGACCAGATAGCTGATAATGAGCTTTGACTGGGCGTCGATCGCCACCCAGAGATACGTGTCGCCGTACTCGGCCGGGTCGCCGTCCTGGAGGTTCTTCTGCTTTTTGCAGACGAACGACCAGGTCTCGTCCAGCTCCAGGCAGCCGACCTGGAGCCCACGCATCCGGGCATGATGCAGGCGGTGACAGGCATCGCCGACCCGTTTGCCCAAGGCCATGATCGTGTTGCGGTTTGTTCCAGTCAGCCGTTCAATGCCACGGATGGACATGCTTTCGGTCAGCAGGGAGATGACTTGGACCTGACGATGGAATGGCAGCTGATTCACGGTGCCCTCCTTTGACAGAGCCGCACCGTGTGCTATGAAGAAGGTCTACAGCAACCCACGTCGCAAGGTAGATGCGGCGGTTTGGCCCCATGTCGGATGGCCGTCCGGCATGGGGCTTTTCATTTCTCTAAGTGCTTGATTTTATTGCACTTATCAGAGGGTGAGTCAACCACGCCGGCATAACGACCCAAAGTGCAATTGTCAATGACGCTGTGGCTTGCTAGGTTGCTTCCACCAATACTCGCGTAGACACCCGCTTGGTCGGGTCGCCTGCTCGAATACAAGAGCCGATTCAGCGGCCGGGAGTAGCTACCCAGGCCCCGGCGAATAGACAGGAATTTCACCCGTTCTGCGTGTGGTATTGGTTGGCCCGGCAACCCCAGCTGGGGGCCGTCGGCAACCTCTCGGGATCGCTTACGTGTCCGGTGCCGAAGTGACGATTCGACACCGGACCCAACGACCGCTCAGTAGAGTTGAGCAGCGTTGGCCTGACAGCGTTTCTATCTATCTATTGAGCGGAGAAAGGGGAAGCCCCATGTACCGCTCTGCCTGCTGTTTTTCAGTCCTGATGATCGCCACGCCCGCTTAGAGAGGGGGTGTGCGATGCCTTGGATGAAGACGCTTCTGAAGCACATCGCTGAGGGGGTCATTGAGACAATTTTTGAGCCGCGAGGGCGCCGTAGTTACGAAGATGAGGGCGCATACTATGGCCCAGGGGATGACGGAGAGCCACTCCCCCCTTATTCTGACCCTGACCCCGACCCATATGACAGAGGCCCTGAGATCCCTCTGCACTTTAATAAATGGCGGGATGATGAGGAAGGAGAACCACGATGAGCTACCTACGCAAGCTCTTCCGACCAGCAGAGAAGCACGAGGACGGGCGGTATAAGAGCTATGACGATATGAGCGAGGAAGGGAAAGAGGCGACACGGATGCGGATGAAGGCGATGGGCATCATGTTCGTGATTGTCGTGCTCTGTTTTCTCATTGTCAGGGAGATCGAAAAATTGGTTGAACAGGGGCAGATGTGAGACACGCTGCTTTACTGGCCATCGTAGCCGTACTCCTGGGCACCAGCCTGCCAGCGTGGGCTGGTGACGATGACAAGTACCCCCCATTCACCCAGGAGGCCGAGATCGAGAGCCGATCCTGGAGCGTCGGAGGCTACACGAAACACGAGTACAAGGGGCGCGACTCACAGGGGAATCGCATCAGCGGCACGATCGAGGAGCTGCCGAGCGGGACCGTCAAGCATAAGAGCCGGGTGCAACGCAGCCCGGTCCAGGACCGCGTGCGGCGGTTCCTGGAGAGTCGAGAGAAGTAGAGAAAGGAGAGGACTATGCAGAAAGTGACTCTTGAGCGGATTCAGGAGTTTCAGGCACACACGGACGGTCGAATCTCCATCGCATTCCTTGACCCTGAGGGAGAGGAGTGGGTGTTGGAAATGCAAGCCCCAGAAATGGTGGTTCTGGGTTTTGCGCTTGCAGACGCGACAGCCAAGTCTCCCATTCCGAAGCAAGAGTTGGAGAAACTGACGCAAAAGAAATATCCACATATGTACTCTGCTTTGGATGATCCATCATGACTACCCCTTCCTGAGTGTCCTCAGCGCCGCTCGTTTCTTCTTGAGCGACCTGGCCTGCTTGGGGTCCAGGTCCTCTTTCTTCGCCTTCTTACCCAGCAGCTTCGCCCTGCCGCCTTTCGGCAGGGTGCCCTGCTGACCCACGTTGCGCGACCAGCGTTCCCGGACAGAGGCCATGCTGTTCGAGCGCTGGGGCGCCATGCCGCCGTCTGATCTGCCGCCCCCGAGGGGCGCCTGCCCCGGAGACCCGCCGCTGTCGTTCATCACCTCGCTCATGGTTCGCTCCACTTGTCTGTGCTGGAAACGTGGTGCTAGTGTGCCGCCATCATCACAGCGTCTGTGTAGGAGAACCGCATGTCGAGAAAGGAGAGCACAGAATGTTGAGTATGAGGAGTCTGTCGAGACCCACTCTTACGAAAGGAGGACCAGCCTATGAAACTGCTCAAAGTCCTCATAGACTTGCTCCAACTCATGCTCGATTTCCTGTAATCTCTCGCACCCTTCACCAGTTCTCCTACACAGACGCCGCCCCCCAAATGCAGACACCCGCGCGCCTAAAATAAGACACCCAGGCGCAAACTAAGTCAGGACCCGCACGGGGCAGTGCCTCAGTGTGCAGTACTGGCCTGGAGACTGCCCTGCCCCC
>WTHE01000379.1 GCA_011523315.1 Candidatus Binatota bacterium | reverse complement strand
CTCGGCCGTGCTGGCCCGCCTCGCCCAGACCTGCCCCCAGCTCAGCTCTGAGCAGGCTCGCCGGTTCTTGATAGACCACCGCTGAGACGGGCGAGACGGGATCGTCGCCTCAGTCCTTACCCACCGTTTGCAGCTCTGCCTCTTGCAGGCTCGTCCGGGTTTGACTCGGCAGGGCTGCCGCGTCCGTGTAGCGGCCGGTCCAGCCCACCCGCCCACGCTCGACGACAATGACCGGCTCGCCCGGCCGCAGGGAGGACAGGCGATGGGTGATACAGATGAGGGTGCAGTCCTGCATGAACGTCTCCAGAGCCGTCCGTACCTCGGCCTCAGCCCGGACATCAAGACCGGACAGGGCTTCGTCCAGGACCAGCACCGTCGGCCGTTTCAGCACCGCCCGGGCCAGACCGATGCGTTGTCTCTGTCCGGCCGACAGCCGGGCACCGCGCTCACCGACCGAGGTCTGGTAGCCGCCCGGCAGGGCGGCGATGAACTCGTGCAGACCGAGCATGGTCGTGGCGGCAATAACGTCCTGCTCCGACGCCTCGGGCTGGGCGTAGCGCAGGTTGTCCAGCAGCGAGGCGTTGAACAGCACCGGCTCATGATCGACCACCACGATCTGTGAGCGCAGCCAGGCGATCTCACACGCCGCCAGCGGCTGACCGTCGAGCAGGATCGTCCCGGCCTGGGGTTCGTACAGGCGCACCAACAGGTCGGCCAGGGTTGATTTGCCGCTGCCGCTCGGCCCCAGCAGGGTCAGCCGTCCGCCGGCCGGGACGTAAAAGCTGACCCGGTCCAGGACCGGCTCGGACGGGTTGTAGGCAAATGAGACCTCCCGAAACTCGATCTCTCCCCGCAGCCCGGCCAGCCGCCGGCCGTGGCCGAGCCGCTCGAGCTGGTCGACGTCCAGGAATTCAAAAACCCGATCAACCGACACGCCGGCCCGTTCAATCCGCAGATACAGATCCATCAGTACCTGCAAGGGACTGAAGGCCCGCGACTGGTAGGCCGAGAAGGCGACCAGCCCGCCGATGCTCAGCTGCCCGTCGATCACCAGATAGCCGCCGTACAGGGTCGTCAGCGCGCCACCCAGGAAGGTGGTGGCGGTTGAGGCGCTGCTGGCGGCATAGCCCAGCATCTCGTAGCGTGTCACGATATTCACAAACTGTTGCCCCAGCCGGCCCAGCCGTTCGAGCTGGAGTTGTTCGGCTCCGAACAGCTTGACAAAGCGTACCGCAGACAGCGATTCGACCAGAAAGGAAGACAACCGGGCGTTCAGCTCGCGCAGCCGGCGCGTCTCATCGACCAGCCAGGGACGGACCTTATTGACGCCGTACAGCTGTAACGGCACGACCAGCAGGGCGACCACACACAGCTTCCAGTTCAGCCACACCAGAAAGCCCAGGGTCGCGATCAGGACAAACACGTTGGCGACAAAGGTAAACGCCGCGTCGGTCAGCACCGCCTGGATCTCGGCGATATCGGTGTTGAGCCGCGACAGCAGGTCACCGACCCGGTTATGGGTATGAAAACGCAGGGACAGGGCCTGGAGATGGCCGAACACGTGCTGGCGCAGGGAGAACAGGATGCGGGCGGTGATTTGGGTGTAGTAGTAGCGGTTGAAGGCGCCGATTACATAGCCGACGGCCGTCACCACGACCATCACCCCGCTCAGCACGAACAGCAGGTGCAGATTCCTGGCCAGCAGCACATCGTCAATCAGAATCTTGGTAAAAATGGGCCACAGCAGGCCCAGCACGGTGCCAAACAGGGACAGCCCGAAGACGACGATCAGGCGCCGCACAAAGGGCGTGACAAAGGGCAGCAGACGGCGAAAGCGGGACAGCGAAGTGGCGACGGACTTTAGCATGGGGGATCAGATGGGATGCTAGGGATTTCGGCCATCAGCGGGCACCGGTTGGTTTATGAGGTCAGACCTACCTCTTGCTTCACCAAGTAAGTCTCCATGTCCTCAAAGAGCCGAAGCTGCTCCGAATCCTTGGCCTCATAGAACACTTCGCCTTTCACCGACATGAGCTGAGCGACGTAGGTATCAAGACGCTGCTCCAACTCATCAAGAAATCTCTCCTCGCGGTCCAGATCGCCCATTGTATGGGCTTCGCACAGAAAGCATCCCATCAGAATGACTTTCGCATCACCGAGGGACACCTTGATACCGGCTGATTTTAGCCTTGAGACTTGTTCCCGCGCAGTGTCAAGTGCCGATTGATATGACTTGACTCTGCCGTTTGCGACTCTGCTTTCGGCCTTATGACAGACTAGAATAAGATCCAAGTGGATGGGTGATGTTGCCTGTCGCAGAGGCATTGACACTGACATCTCAGCCTTGATGGGGTAGGTCCGGGCGCAGAGAAATCCTGCCTGTCTGATCGCTCGATGGACACAGGTCCAGCCCTCATGACGCGCGTGATGGTAGGTGAAAACAAACAGACCGTTGTCGCTGAGGACACGGCCACACTCGGCGAAAACCGCACTGAGCTTTGCTGTGAAAAGTTCAGGGTTGGTGTCTTGCACCTCGTTCGCCCTTCTCGTCGTCATGACTGAGGAAAATTCGAGAGCCTGATTGAGCCAGTAGTAAAAGAAATCGGCCAGCTGTGAGTAGTGAACATTGTCAAAAAAAGGTGGGTCGGTCACGATTATGTCAACGCTCTTGGCGGATATATCAGTACGCCCAGAATCCCCACAGCTCAGGTATACCGTTTTTGGCTGTGAAGTGAGCTGGGCGAAACTGTCTGCCACGTGTACTGAGACGGGCTGGTTAATCCCTCCGACTTTTCTGCTCTTCGATGAACGAATCGAGAGTTCAGACGGATCAGCCTTATAGGCGAGTGCCTTCTCGACACGCGAACGGAATAAGCCCGAAAATGCTCCGGAAGACTTGCTCGTTCCCCAGATATTCGCCTCAAGAGGCATCATTTCTGGCTTCAGGACATGGTGAGAGAACATGTGGCGCACCGCCCCTGTCCCTTCGCCTTTGAAAGACGTGAACATGTTGTTGAATTCTAAAGTTCCAGAGAAGAGACAGGCAAACAGACGTTTCAGGTCTGTATCCTCAAGACTCTTGATCGCCTCCAAAAGATGCTTGATACACATGAGCTGTCTGTCTGAGAAGAGATCGTGCCAGTGACGATAGTTATGCTTCAGTATTTGGTTCGTGTTATAGCCAGGCTCGATAGCGACACTGGGGAAACTCTCTGAGACACCGGAGGACTCTTCTGCGATACGGCGCTCAAGCTCCTTATCGAACTCGTTCATCGGCTCATACAGCTTGTGTCCGGCTTCTGTCAGCAGCATTTTTGCGTAGCGCCGAAAAGGTAAAGGCCCCTCAAAGGACTTCATCCTGTCGATAAGGCGGAAAGAGTGCCGGCACGTATCGCAGCGGACTTCCGCGCCGCTGATATTCCCGTGTTGGGGATTGTACGTCAGCGCACACACCGAGCAGTTGACGCGCTCGGCATCGTAAACCGTCATGTTCACAGCGCCACAGGCTGGACACAAGGCGCGGGCGGTGGGATCCTTGCGGGGAATAGCGTTTTTGGAGAACAGCCGTGTTTTGAAAAGGTCAATCTCTTTTCCGCATTCCGGGCAAGAGACGACTTTCACCAGAAAATAGTAC
>WTHE01000751.1 GCA_011523315.1 Candidatus Binatota bacterium | reverse complement strand
CCTGATCGACCAGGCGGGGCTGCGGGTCCCAGGCGCCGGGTCGCGTTTCGGCGTGGCGGCGACCCTTTGGGGTGGTGACCTGACCCTGAATTTTTTCCTCAATCGTCACTCCTTCGAGCCCAACCGGAAACTCGCTCACGCCCTCAATAATGTAGTAATCGGCGTCTTCGCGCGACTCGACGCGCGGCGCCCGGTCGCGGAACTTGCGATCCATACGGGTGGTCCACAGGTCGGCCGGTTCGACCACATGGCCGTCGGCGGAAACATAGGTGAGAGTGTCTGGCATTGGCTCTCCTTTCTCTGACAGGGATGCCCCAGCATCTAGCACAGGGCAGGCACAAAAAAAACGGGGAACCGGAGGATGCGCCTCCGGTTCCCCGCCTGTTATGGGGACCTAACGGTCAGCAGGAGCGCGCCTAGCGGGCCGCGCCGTTACGCAGCAGGGCACCCGGAGTGGCGCCTGTGCAGTTGCCGTCGTTGAAGGTCACTTCGCCGTTGACCATGATGTGCCGGTAGCCCTCGGCCCGCTGCACTCGCCGCCACTCGTTGGCCGGCAGGTCGTGGACGATCTCGCTCGGCAGAGCTTTGACCGTGTCGGGGTCGTAGACCACGATATCGGCCGCCATACCCGGTCGCAGGGTGCCACGATCCTTGAAGCCGGCCGCCCAGGACGTCAGACCGCTCAGGCGGAAATGCGCCTCTTCCAGACTCAGCACGCCTTGCTCGCGGACCAGCCAGGCCAGCACTTCGGTCGGGAAGATGCCGGGGGTGATGAACTTCACGTGCGCGCCACCGTCCGACACGCCGGGCAGGGTGTACTGCGAGCCCATCAGCTCTTTGTAACCCTCGATATCGCCGTTGGCGATCGGGCCGGCCCACTCGGTGCGCAGGTCGTCGGCGACCGACAGGTCGAGCATGGCGTCGATGACGTGCTTGCCTTCCTTCTCGGCAATCTGCTCAACCGACAGCCCCTCGTACTGCAGCTTGAGGTCACGGTTGTGGACCTTGCGGGCGATGTACTTGGGGAACTCGCCCAGGACGACGTTCAGGGTGTCCATGCCGCCGCCGTCGTAGTCCTCGCGCATCTCTTTGCGCAGCTCGGGCCTGGACAGCTTGGCTTTGCGCTCTTCAACCGTGCCCAGCGTGGCTTCCTTCCAGGCCGGAACGCTGTCAAACAGGTTCCAGTCTTCCAGCGTCATCCGGATCGGCGCCCGCACGGTTGCCGCCTGGCCGAAGATCCGCACGCCGCGCTCGTTGGCGGCGTTGACCCAGTCGAGCTGAGCCTTGTGCGACTCGGGATGCTTGTCGCTGATCAGGATCGCGTTGTACAGCAGGGGACGACCGGCCGCCTTGGTCATCTTTTCCAGGAATTTGAAGTCGTCCTCAATGCCGAAGGTGTGCTCGGTCGCACCCGACTGGGTGAACTGAATGCAGCCTTCGCCGACCTCACCCATGGCCTGGGCCATGCTGTGATAGAACTCATCCGGCAGAATGTCGGTGATCATCGGCGTGCCGTCATAGTCGCGCTGGACCGACGCCCGGCTCTCGGGCACCAGCCGCTGGGCTGACCAGCCGGCCGCTCCGGCCTTCACCGCTTCCTTGTAATGGCCGATGATGGTGTCCATCTCCTCTTTGTTGGGGAAGCGCTTCTTGGCGTCGTCAAAGCCGCCCATCACGTATGCGACCGCAGGCGAAATCGGGAACAGGTGCGAGACGTTGACGCCTAGCGGCATGCGCGAGACCCGGTCCATGTATTGCGGGAAGGTTTCCCAATCGACCTTCATCGACACCCGCATGGGTTCCAGCGGAATCGCCTCGGTGCGCGACAGGGCCAGCATGGCGCGGTCGGCGTCTTTTTGACGCAGCGGAGCGAAGCCGAAGCCGCAGTTGCCGATGGTCAGCGAGGTCACCCCGTGCCAGCTGGAGATGCTCAGGTAGGGGTCCCAGTGCAGCTGGGCGTCGTAGTGGGTGTGGAGATCGACGAAGCCAGGGGCCACGACGAGTCCGTCGGCGTCGACCACTTTGGTCGCGTCGTTGTTGTTGAGCTTCCCGATTTCGGCGATCTTACCGTTCTTGATGCCGATATCGCCCTGATAGCGCGGGACCCGTGTTCCGTCGACAACGGTTCCGCCCTTCACGATAGTGTCAAACTGTGGCATAGCTACCCTCCTTTTTCTGTGCGCTGGGAATGCCTTAACTCCGGGCTTACTCGCACTGGTGCGGAATGTCAAGCTTTCTGAGCCAAAAAAATAAAGGGCGGCAGGACATATGCCCTGCCGCCCTCTTGGTGAATGAACGATCAGTCCTCAGGAGGAGGCTGATCGTTACGCTTGGGTCAGCCTAACGAGCCGCACCGTTGTACAACAGCGCACCCGAGGTGGCGCCGGAGCACTGACCGTCTTCGAAGGTCACTTCGCCGTTGACCATGATGTGCTTGTAGCCCTCGGCCCGCTGGACACGCCGCCACTCGTTGGCCGGCAGGTCATGCACGATTTCGCTTTCAGCCGCAGCGACCGTGTCGCTATCGTAGATCACAATGTCAGCAGCCATACCCGGCCGCAGCGTACCGCGATCCTTGAGGCCAGCCGCCCAGGCCGACATGCCGCTCAGGCGGAAATGGGCTTCTTCCAGCGACAGGGTGCCGGTCTCGCGGACGAGCCAGGACAGCACTTCAGTCGGGTAGATGGCCGGGGTGATGAACTTCACGTGGGCACCACCATCCGAGACACCTGGCAGGCTGTACGGTGAACTCATCAGTTCTTTGTAGCCCTCAACCTTCGAGTTGGCGACTGAACCAGCCCACTCGGTCTGCAGGTTGTCTGCCACCGACAGGTCAAGCATGGCGTCGATGACGTGCTTGCCTTCGGCTTCAGCAATCTGCTTCACTGACATGCCTTCGTATTTCAGCTTGAGGTCGCGATCCTTGACTTTGCGGGCGATGTACGTTTCAAACCCACCGAAGATCACGTCTAAGGTTTCCATGCCGCCGTCATCGTAGTCGGCGCGCATTTCGGCGCGGAGTTCGGGCTTCGACAGCTTGGCCTTGCGCTCTTCAACCGTGCCGATCGTGGCCTCTTTCCAGGCCGGAACGCTGTCAAACAGGTTCCAGTCTTCCAGCGTCATCCGAACCGGAGCACGGGCGGTGACAGCCTGACCGAAGACGCGGGCGCCGCGCTCGTTGGCGGCGTTGACCCAGTCGAGCTGGGCTTTGTGCGACTCGGGATGCTTGTCACTGATCACGATGGCGTTGTACAGCAGCGGCCGGCCGGCTGCCTTGGTCATCTTTTCCAGGAATTTGAAGTCGTCCTCAACACCAAAGGAGCTCTCAGCGGCGCCGGACTGGGTGAACTGGATGCAGCCCTGACCAACGTCGTTCATGGCTTTGGCCATGTCGATGTAGAACTCGTCGGGCAGAATGTCGGTGATCATCGGCGTGCCGTCATAGTCACGCTGGACCGACGCGCGGCCTTCGGGCACCAGGCGCTGAGCCGACCAACCAGCCGCTCCGGCCTGCACCGCCTCTTTGTAATGGCCGATGATGGTGTCCATCTCCTGCTTGTTGGGGAAGCGCTTCTTGGCGTCGTCAAAACCGCCCATCACATACGCCACGGCCGGCGCAATCGGGAACAGGTGGGAGACGTTGACGCCCAGCGGCATGCGGGACAGACGGTCCATGTATTGGGGGAAGGTTTCCCAGTCAACCTTCATCGACACCCGCATGGGTTCCAGCGGGATGGCTTCCGTCCGGGACAGGGCCAGCATGGCCCGGTCGGCGTCTTGCGGACGCAGCGGAGCGAAGCCGAAGCCGCAGTTGCCGATAGTGACGGTGGTCACACCGTGCCAGCTGCCGATTGTGCAGTACGGGTCCCAGTGCAGCTGGGCATCGTAGTGGGTGTGGAGATCGATGAAGCCCGGGGCGACGATCAGGCCGTTGGCGTCGATGACCTTCTTGGCGTCGCTGTCGTTCAGCTTGCCAATCTCGGCGATCTTGCCGTCCTTGATCCCGATGTCGGCCTGGTAGCGCGGAACCTTCGTCCCATCGACAACGGTTCCGCCTTTCACGATAGTGTCAAACTGCGGCATAGTTACCCTCCTTCAGGTAAGATATTGTTTCGAGAATGCCTCGTTCCCGGCATACTCACGCCTTGGTCAAATGTCAAGCGCTCTGTCCAACAGAATCCCCAACGGAAAACATCTGCTCCTCCTATCGCATATTTTCCCTCCCTCAGCAAGAGCGTGGAGGGGGATGGCTGAATGAGTGTTCAGTCTGTTTTATCGGAATTGGGGCATGACCTGACGGGCGAACAGTTCGAGGCTGGCCAGCACCTTTTCGGGCGCCAGGCCGGGCAGGTGCATACCCATGGCCAAATGGCTGACCCGGGTTTCCCGCTGGTAGCGTTCAATCGCCCGGATGCAGTCATCCGGCGTGCCCACAATCGGGCTGCCGCCCGGAATGGTCGGGTCGACGTTGCGCAGCTGTTCCAGGCTGGGGAGTTCGGCCATGGCCCGGTCGGCGGGCAGATCGCCGGCCTTTTTCAGCAGCGGAAAAGTCGAGTTGAACAGGTAGTACAGATGTTCGCCGACCTCGTCCCAGGCCTGGTCGCGGCTGGCGGCCACATACACCCAGCGCAGCTGACACAGGTGGTAGGCTGCGGGGTCGCGTCCCTGGCGCTCAAGCTCCCGGTCGTAGGCCCGCTGCTGTTCAACCTCGCCGGTCCCGATCAGGTGAAAGCCCATCCGGGCGGCGCGCTCCACCGCGCGCTTGCCCCGGGCACCGATCCAGATCGGCGGATGGGGCGTTTGCACCGGGCGCGGGGTCAGCTCGACATCCTGGAGCTGATAATAGGCCCCGTCATGCGAGAAGGTCTGCTCGGTCCAGGCTTTTTGAATGACCTCCAGCCCCTCTTCGAGCTGGGCGTCGCGGGTCTGGCGGGGGATGCCAAAGCCGGTGAACTCATTAACCCGGTAACCCTTGCCGACGCCCAGATCGAAACGGCCGTTCGACAGGATATCGACCGTGGTCGCGTCCTCGGCCACGCGCAGAGCGTTCTGAAACGGCAGGATCAGGATACAGGTTCCGATCCGAATCCGCTGCGTACGGGTCGCAATCCCGGCGGCCAGCGGCAGCAGCGCGGGCGACCAGCCGTCCTGATCGAAATGGTGTTCGGTCAGCCAGATCGTATCGTAACCAAGCTGCTCGGCGGCGACGATGTGGTTGAGCTGCTCCTGGTACAACTCCGGAAACGGCCGCGCCCAGCGGGCCGGGTTCTGAAAAGGCATCAACAGACCAAAATCCATGCGCTTCCTCCTTAGTACCGCAGTACCGCCTCAGCCTATCGGCTCCTTGACAAACCGCAAGAGCTGGGCAGACAATAGGCGCCAAGACCGCGGAGGCTGCGTCCCCGGGTCTGACTATCCTCGCAGACATTCATAACTAAGGAGGCAGACGCATGCGTGTGGTATCTGCGGATTCGCATATGATGGAGCCGGCCAACCTGTGGCAGACCCGCCTGGACGCAAAATACCGGGACCGGGCGCCCCGCGTTGTCGAGGGCTATAATGGGAAGAAAGGCCATTTTTTCTGTGTCGAGGGTTTGCGGCCGTTTCCGGTCGCGGGTGGCTTTGCTGCGGGCAACAAACCCGAAGATCTGCCCAAAGCCTGGGAAAAGGGCTACGAGGGCGCCCGGCCGAGCGGCTGGGACCCGGCCGAGCGGATCAAGGACCAGGAGATTGACGGGGTTGAGGCCGAGGTCTTGTACACTACGCTCGGCATGTCGCTGTTCGGTCTGGACGATGCCGAGTTCCAGCAGGCGTGTTTTCGAGCCTATAACGACTGGCTGAGCGAGTTCTGCAACTATGACCCGAAGCGCCTGTTCGGCATCTCGCTGATTTCGCTCGAAGACATTCAGGCCGGCGTCGAGGAGCTTGAGCGGGGGGCCAAGAACGGCATGCGGGGCGTCATGATCTGGGGCTCGCCGCCGCGCGAAAAGCCGTACAGCAGCCCCGAGTACGACCCCTTCTGGGCTGCGGCTCAAGACCTGCACATGCCGATCAGCCTGCATGTGGTGACCAGCAAAAAGGGCAACCGGGAAAAGAAGAACACCGGCCAGCGGCCGCCCGCCAACGTGGTCCGCGCCAGCCGCCAGAGCGTGTATATGCGGCTGATCCACGAGGTCCAGGAGTCGATTACGGATATCATCCTGGGCGGCGTTCTGGAGCGCTTTCCCAAGCTGCTGATCGTATCGGCCGAGAATGACACCGGCTGGCTGCCGCACTATATGTACCGGGCCGACCACGCCTGGGAGAAGTTCCGCTATTTTGACAGAGACGCCCTGCCCATGGCGCCCAGCGAGTACATCCGGCGTCAGCTGTACGCGACCTTCCAGGACGACCCCATCGGTCCCTCGACCTGGGAGTATTTTGGCGAGGATAATTACATGTGGGCCTCCGACTTCCCGCATACCGACTCGACCTGGCCCGAGTCGCAAGCGGTGATTCAGAAGGACTTCGCCAATGTCCCCGAGCGTGTCACCCAGAAGATCGTGGCCGATAACGCGATCAAGCTGTACCGCATGGAATAGGCGGAAGCCGACTCTTGCCCCGACCGCCGGGCTACCGACGTAGCCCGGCCTAGCGCATCAGCGGCAGCACGTTTTTACCATCGTATTCGGCGATCTCAGCCATTGATCAACTCGCTTCCCCGGAAAGGATTTCCCAGATCCGCTTGTATCCGTCCCCGGATAACGGCGCGGCTTCAGGGCGCGCGTAGTCCCAATCGTCTGCACCTAATTTTCTAAGGAAGCTCCGCGCTTTACCCACCGAGTACCGGCTTTCATCTTGATCGGTAAATTCTCGGTACAAACTGCCCAAGGCTTCGGCAACACTTCGGGGCGCGGAATTCATCCGCATCAACACGGCATCCTCGCTTCGGACGCCGTGATAAATCATTGCAGGAAGCGTATTGATCCTGCGCTTCTCGACTTCCGAAAGAGTCTCAAAGTTCATACCGGAGACGCGGCTGAGGGCTGAGACACCCCATGTTCCACTGTTGACAATTGTGCGATAGATCGCTCTGCAGGCGTCGGTCAAGGCCACCGTACCGCTTTCGTCGTCTTTGTCGCTGACGAAGTATTCTCTCGCAATAGCATTGATCCCTTTTCCGTTCACCCAGTCGCTGGTGATATCAGAGATGCGAGTCTGGTCAAAACCTCTGCCGCCGATTTCGGCGAGCTGCTGCTTAAGTTGTGGCACCTTGAGCATGACTCCAAACAGGTCAGCGATCTTGCTGCCGCCGCCAAAAAGGCTCTCCGGCGCCCAGTCCGACGGCGTGAGTCTGTCCTCCAAGTTTCTAAGCCCCCCCATCGCTTGGCTGACACCCTCAGGTGAAAATCCTGTTGAATCGGCAAGTTCAGCGATACCATTGGGCATATTGGCAAGCTTGCGGGCATAGCTTTGCGTCGCATCCAGTAGAGCATCCGCTTTCACTCTTTGGGCCGGGTCATTACGCATGGAAGTGTAGCCGTAGGTCTGACGCAGAAGCTGTTCCGAGTCCGCGAGAACTGCATCCAGGTTCTTCTTTTCGGCCCAAAGATGAGCGATGTAGCACCGGAAATCTTCCCACTGGTCCTGCCGGAGAACATCAGACAAACTTGCCAGTTGTCCCTCGGCGACAAGGTCATCCAGCAGGGCGACTAGGCGGGAAACAAGCGCCCCGGTGTTTCGGCTTATAAAGTCAATCAAAGCTTCGCGGTCAGTTCCTTCGGACAGTCCGACAACACCAATGCTGTCATGACCAATGCGTCCTGCGCGCCCAGCAAGGTTCCAGAATTCCCTCGGGGCCATCTCAACCGAGCGCTGTCCTTGAGGCACAAATCGGGATGCCAGAAAGACCGAAGAAACAGGGAAGTTGATGCCTTGCGCAATGGTTGACGTAGCACAGAGCACCCGCAGGCTGCCTGTCTCCGCAAGCCACTCCATCAAGGCGCGAACGTCATCGGAAAGCCCGGCATGATGAACGCCCACACCATTCTCCAACATGCCAACAAGCCGGAAATCAGGACTTATCTCTGTGCGTAGAAAATCCTGAACAAGCCTGATATCCGACGGCAGGGAACCGAATTCCGGTAGGTTCCGTGCTGCCTCTTCGGCCATTTTCCAAACCGTCGAGATTCTGTTGGCAACAGTGATACTCGTGCCGCGAGCTGACATAACCACGCCAATTGCCGCTGTCTGAAGGCCGAGTCCTTTTTGTTTCCCGTTACTCAGAACCTTGCTCTTTGGCACGTTGATCGGCTTAACGCCATCAACACGGTGCGTTCCGCGAAGCCTCATGGCCTTCTCGGTCGTGGTCAGCGTATCAAAACTGAGGTGCCATCCAGCGCGCTCACTATCGTCGGCAACCGCCCGATACAGCCCGATGATGCGCTCATTAGGTTTCCATGGCGCGGTGCCTAGGCTGATTGCATGTCCGGCGTTAATATCCTGAGCCAGCCATCGTGCAACCGATTCGGCCCCCTCGACGTAAGGCATCAGAAGGAGGAAGTTGGCCTGCGGGCAATCCCGCTTGACGGTCGCAAGTAAGAATTCGATTCGTAGCCCTCGGCCTTCTGTTTCCAGATTGTGGGCCTCATCCATGACAACAAGCGCGAGAGGGCGCTCGACTTTCTTGTTGCGGATAACCAGAGACAGCTTTTCGGGGGTCGCTACGAGAATATGGAATGGTTCCTGCTGATCGGTCAGAAGCTCCTCCTCGAAGGCATCGACTTCGACGGCCGCAGTTAATTGCTCGACGCGCAGCCCGATCGGTTCAAAGTCATTCCTGAGGCGCCTTGTGATCTGGGCCGATAAGGCGCGGGTTGGGGCAACGTAAGCGATCCAGCCATTTTCAGAGTTGAACTGGTTCAGGGCCTGAAGGATACGGAACTGCGCCAGGAGCGTTTTGCCACCAGACGTGGGCATATCAACTACGATAGCGGTCTTCGCCTGATCAAGGAGCCCTTGCTCCAGCAGAGCGGCACGCTGGGGAGGCAAGAGTTCGAACATCGCTTGATGCTCGCGATGCGTCAATGAGCGTACGAAGTCTGTCGTCCGGGAATTTACTGCCCGCGTGGCCCACCAAAGTGAATTGGTCACCATGATGCGTGCCGTAGCGTGAAGCCACCGCAGGATGACCTCGTGCTGTGCATCGCCCGAAGCGGTCGCCGCCTTTATCCCTGCTTCGAAATGTTTGTCAAGAGAACCAAATGGATTGCCAGGCTCGCCTTGAAGCATGTAGCGAGCAAGAGTCTCGGTGCCCTTTGCCCAATGATAGAGCGCCGCGAGCCGGAGGGCGATCGCTCGGTCCACCGTCTCTGATCCGTTCTGAAGACGACGTTCCTCATGGCTATTCTGGTCATTGCGTAGCCCGGCAATGATTTCACGGATACGGTCCAGATCATCCCACCCGTCTTTACGGAACAATCGGACCCAGCAATCGAACAATCTGTACAAAAGCCTGCGGTCCCACGGTACATCTGCCACGCTGGGAGCCTCTAGGAACGTGTCATGATCCTTGTACCAGCGTCGCAGGTCCGCCCAGCGGTCACCGCAATAGGCGACGGCGGAGAGTTGTAGAACGAAAAACAGACGGTCGAGGGTGTCCGCAGGCACCGGCAAGAGACGGCGAATGTCAAAGGCGCGAAACGACGCTGCGATCGCCTGATCGCGAAGAAGCGTATTCTCGCCGGAAGGACGGCTTAGCTCGTCGAGTCCCTCGATCGCGGCCATCTCGAAGGCAAGAGCCACCCGCTCCAGAAACGGTTCATCCTCCCGGCCTTGTGCGAAAGAAAAACTAATCTGCTCGCCAACGGCTCGATGCGCCAGGCATTCGTTCACAAGATTTTCGGAGCGCGCCAGCTCATCGGACCCGATTGCCGCAACGGCCCAGTGGTTATTGAGGGTCTCTAATGCCTCATTAGACAGGCTCATGTGTTAGCTCCTGTCCGTTTTGCAATAGCGGCTTTTCCAATGCCGTCAATACGGCCTTTCGGAAGATAAAGTGCAAGAAGCTCGATGTGAGTCCCTTCTGGACAATCCGTGGCAAGCTTGCTTACGCGTGCCCTAAGGTCATCCTGATGCGGGTCGACGTCACGCACAAGAAATCCGTAGAGCTGTACGTCGGCTTTGTTACGCAGGTATCTGCTGCTTGCATTTCTAAACCGCTCTCGCCATGGTGCCTCTTTGGCGCGATGACCAAGGTATTTCAGGAGATCGTCGCGAATGGCCTCACGGTCACGCAGAGCTTCCAGCTGCTGCTTTAGCCCGCTGGTACGGCCATACATGGCACCTGGAGGATATTTACTTTCGCTAGACGTCTTCACTTCACCGAAAGCGAGGCAATCTCCGTCGTCGTCGGCTCTGAAACCAACAAGATCGGCTCCCGGCAGGCTTGATCCGCTCTTTCGCTCATCGCGTCCATCGGGCCAGGGAAAGTAGCAGAGCCGGTGATCGGTCAAATAGCTCTCGGCAATCGCCTCCCCAACGCGCCAGTCCTCAATATCGTTGGGATCGGCCAGAACACGCCGGAGACCCTCCTGGGCGAAGTCCGTCTCGGCAAGACTTGTGAGGATTTCTTCGATATTTGCTTTGCCTTCATCGTCGAACAGGACGGCAGCAACCGGTCCGTCGAGGGCGGCGTCCAGGTCATCGCTCGACCATTCCAGGCCAATGCCCGAACACGGAGGGAAGCCGTGATTATACACGCTTTCGCCGACGGGAACGGTCACCGGCGCTCTCCTGCCACGCTGGCGAGTGCTGCTTTCAAAACTTGAAAGCACACCTTCGCAGTGTGCTCGTCGGGCATGAAACCGGACTCCATCTGTTGGTGAGGGTGAATATAGTTTCGGAAATCACGCAAGCCGTGGCTAAATTTCTTAACGTCCAGCTTCAAGACACCTACATCACTGGCAACATCTATGAAATTTGCAAGAGTCCAGTCTTGGAACTGTCTGACCTTACCCTCTGCCGTGGGACTGGCAGGCGACGTATTAAACAGGGCTGGTTCCCTTTGTGCTTTTCCAAGCAAGACTGCTTCAAGGATGCTGCCACATAACAGTACAACTGCAAGATGAGCGCCTGCAGCCGACGCCTTTCGTGCTTCGACCAAGCGGCTTTCAATGATCGGTACTACGGTCTGTTCGATGGGAAGCCTTTGAATGTTGGGAATCGTGAATTCTTTCTCCAGGAAACCGTCGACTGTTTCTGCCTGTTTCGTTTTCTGACTTTCGCCTAAAAGCCGCGCGACAATGCTACGCGCCTTCCCCAAGACAGACTCCTCGACCTCTCCACCGTTCAGATCGCAGTCCGCTTCGTAGGAATCCAGCATTTCAGAAAGTGCCTGTCCGACCAAGGCATTGGTTTCCTGCTCCCAGAAGGATCGTAATTTCTTGGCCTTTGAGGTGCCGTAGGTGCGATACTTCTGACTATGGATATTCACATGATGCCGTGCGAAGAATTCGCCGAAAGTTGCATCAGTATAGTCCAGAACGTAGCCGCCGCCCATGTTCAGGGTTCTCTCAAGGTAACGCTTTTCGATGTCGGTAAGGCTGCTCATGCGACGTCCTCTACCTGAAGTAGCGCATCTCTTCGTGAGCATAAAGCCCAGCTCGACATCATGCCCTTTCAAGAGGAACCGGGAGGCCGCATGCCCGCTACCAGTCGAACCGACGAATGATCGCCAGCCGTATAAGGCCGAGCGTGTTCTCGATCCTGTAGGGACACGGCCGACGGGGGTTGCCCGGCCCGCACCGGCCGTTGCCCGACCGGTTCACCTCATGACCGCCCCACCCGAAATCGAGATACGATCCCTCCAGCCGCAGCGTCCAGACCTCGCTGAGCGGGGCTTCGATCCCGGCCCCGACCACCCAGCCGACCTCGGTCGAGGTCTGGCTGAAGGAATCGTCGGGATCCTTGCGCGTCGGCATGTCGGGACCGAAATCAATATCGGTCACCGCGTTGGCGATCCGGGCCAGCGCCAGCCCGCCGCTGGCAAACAGCGTGACCGGACCGACGGTGTGCTCAAGCCCGGCGCGAGCCGTGGTGATCCAGCGGTATTTCGACCTTGCCGTCTCGTCCAGGTCCCTGGGGTCGAGCCGGTTGGTGTCCGCCGACAGGCTGCCGAACGTGGCGTCCAGCTCGACCCTGAGTGGGATGAGGCCGGTGTCGAATCGCTTGCCGAGCAGCATCCCGCCGACGCCTCCAGTCTTGTCGTAATCGACCGACCAGCCGGGCCGGCCCCAGTTCGCAAAGCCGTCGATATCAACGATTTGATTGTCCGCCAGACCGACGCCGGCGAAGCCGCCGGCGTATAGCTCGGTCCAGTCGAAGGGGACAGCGCCGCTTTCGGCGCGCGCGGGGCCGACGCCGGCGAGGATCAGCAGAGTGGCCAGGACCAGAATCGCACAGCGCCAGACCGAACCGCTTGGAGCCTGGGCTTGCATAGGATTTACGGATTGCGCGGGAGACCAGGCAGCTACTGGCGTAGCCCGGCCTGGCGCATCAGCGGCAGCACCCGCTCGCCGAAGTAACGCATCTCTTCGTTATAGTCGAGCCAGCTCAGAATGATGCCCTCCAGGCCAATCCGGGACAGCTTGCACAGCTCGTCGACCACCTGTTCGGGCGTGCCAATCAGCGGATAGCCGCCCCAGCCGGCGATGAACCGCTCGGCAAACTCGGTCAGGTGCTGCTCGGAAAAGGACTCGCTCTCAATACCCAGCAGCCCCAGAATCGTCCGGGCGGCTTCCCAGTCGCCCTTTTCAACAATGTAGCGATACTTCTGGCGGGCTTCTTTTTCGGTGTCGCAACATACCACTAGGCCGTAGGTCATGATCCCGATCTGGCGCTGATATTGACGGGCCAGCTGTTTGATCTCGGTGGTGATGGCCTTGCCGTTTTCGAGCGTATCGACCGCCATGAAATTGAAATCGACCTCGCGGGCGGCAAAGTCCTTGCCGGCCGGCGAGAAGCCGGCGTTGATCAGCGTGGGGTAGGGCTGCTGGACGGGTTTGGGCAGCAGGTAGCCGTCCTTGACCTGAAAAAACTCGCCGTGATGATCAAAGCCCTGCTCGGTCCACATCCGCTTGATGACCTGAATCCACTCCCCGGCATAGCGGTAGCGCTCGGCGTGATCCATCTGTGTGGCCCCGAACATCTCCATTTCGGGCGTGAACCAGCCGCACACGATGTTCAGACCCCAGCGCCCGTTGGAGATATGGTCAATCGTCGCCCCCTGTTTGGCGGCTACAATAGGGTGGATGGTCGGCGCGTGCGAGGTCGAGAACAGCATGATGTGTTCGGTCTGAGCGGCCAAGGCGGCCGCCCAGGTGTAGGTCTCCATGCAGGTTCCGTTAAAATCGGTTGAGCCGCCAAAGCCCCGCCAGCGGCCGACCGGCACCAGGAGTTCAAAACCGAGCCGGTCGGCCTGCTGGGCGATCGCCAGGGTATGCTCGTAGGTCGCCTCAAAGGTCGTTTCCGCGTGCGTAATCGTGCAGCCGTTGCTGCAGTTCGACCCGAACACCCCCAGCTTCATTTTATTGTCGTTGAAAACCGGGATGGTGGCACGGCGGTATTCCATCAGCTCGGTTGCGTTCATGGCGGTCCTTCCTCATAGTGCGGGTCCATGTGTGAGTCCGTGGACAGGCTTGATATCTACATCTGCACGAAAAGCAAGTGCAGCGCCAAATCCATGCAGGTCAAACTGTACAGCGCCGATCACCAGGCCCGCTCGTATAACGGCCCCGGCCTGCTGGCTGCGGTCCGGTCGGTGGTGGCGGCTCGGCAGCTGGCCGCCACGGTCAGCGTCCACGAAACCGACTGTCAGTCGGGCTGTCCGGTCGGCCCGCGCATGGACGTGGTGTGCAACAAACGCCGGGTGATGTATTTCCGGCGGGCAAAGCCGACCGGCCGGGACGATATGGTCAGCTGGTCCAGCGTCGAGAGCCTGGAGCGGGTGGTAGACGAGAGGACGGGCTAGGCTACACGCGCCCGTCCCCGGCTTATTCTCTCTTCCTTGTCCTGTCCATTGACTGCTGTAGAAAAGCGATCACCTGGTCGGTCAATTCATCCGCCCTGGCGTCCAGCTCGGCCGGGCTCAGGTTGGCAATCGGATGCGGGGTGACGACAAAGGCATAGTCCGGGGCGCCCCAGGTTTCGGCCATGGCCTGACCGGTGGCAATGAACGGCTGGGTGACGATTGACACGGCCGGGATGCCGGCGTGTTCCAGCTTGATGCCGTCGAGCACACTGCTCGAACTGCACGAGCCTCAATCGCCGACCCCGGCCAGCACCAGGTCGGCGTGGTGCCGAAAATAGGCCAGGGATTCGTCGCTGACGCTATGGCCGGACGACTTTTTGCGGTCCAGATGGACCATGGTCGTGCCGTAGCGGCCGTGCAGACGCTGGGCGATTTTCAGCAGCAGGACATCGGAGTTGAACTTGGTGTTCTCAATCAGGCCGAGCCGCAGCCCGTCGAGCGAGCGGGGACGCGGGGCGTAGGAAAAAGACAGCGGTGGTCTCGTCCGGTCGTCTTGTGCGACTGGCTCCTGGGGCGGGACGGTTGGGTCAAAGACTGTGCGCGGCATGCCGCTCCTCCTGTGGTTCACGTGATCGGGACGGTAATACTCCGGGTCCATCTGTTGCCCCAGCCCGGCAGGCAGGCCGACCAGCTGCCGGCCCGGCCGCCCGCACACACGATGAGCAGGTCTTCGGGCTGGCGCATGACATAGCGCCAGGTGGTTTCGTCGTCGGGCGTAATCTCTCCGGGCAGGCGGGCCGCGCGTTTGAAATCGGCCACCGTGCGCCGTGCGTGCTGAATCACGAACTCCTGGACCTGGCGCCTGCTCCAGCCGCTGTTGGCCAGCACGGCGGTGTGCTCTCCGGCCAGGACCAGCAGGGTCTGGTTAAAGCCGTACACGTTGGGTGTGGCCAGGTTGCACACGGCGTCGGCAAATTCGAGCAGCAGCGGCTCCGGGCTGCTGGCCAGCTGGTTGTAGACGCCGTACAGGCTGTTGGAGGCGTACAGCGTCACCGTGCTGTCGTGGGGCTGAAAGCCGCGTTCGACGTGGAGCGGCTGCCACGGCGTGTTGGCCTCGTCCTCGGCAAAACACAGGCTGTATTTGCCCGGGTTGCCCAGCGTGGCCCGGTCCAGCAGGCCGGGGCGGGTATTCAGGACGTTCATCATCACCAGCCTGAGCGCCCGTCCGATAGTGGCGTTGGCGCGGTGGCCGGGGCCGAACAGGTTGTTGCCGGCGTTGATGCCCAGAGCCGGCCCGAGCGGCCCGTTGACAATAATGGCCAGGGCCGAACCGCCGGTGCTGGTGGCCGGATTATGATAGGCAAAGTCCGGGTGACACAGGGCTGTGACCGCAGCCACGACGAGCGGGAAGTAGTCCGGCAGACAGCCGGCCATGACCGCGTTGATGGCGACCTTCTCGGCCGGAATCCGGGCGTTGCGTTCGGGGATGGTGCCGATAATGGCGTCCGCGTCGAGCTTGCCGGCCTCCAGCATGGCCCGGACCGAGTCTTCGCTGGGCGGGACGAGGGGCAGGCCGTCGCTCCAACCCTGGCGATAATAAAACTCGATCCAGGCTGCGGCCTCGGCCGGGTCGGACAACGGCGGCGCGTGTGTCTCGGCTGGGATGTCAGCCATCGCCGTCCTCCTTTTTGGGCAGGCGGCTCAATACCTCGTCGGCAAAGACCTCGTCCGTGTGCTCGCCCAGCCCGGGCGCCGGTCTGGTGAAGCCCGGCCGCTGGGCGTCGAGCGATAGCGGCAGGCCGAACAGCTCGACCTGATCGCCGGGCGTCTTGCGCAGGATGTCGAGGGCCTGGGTCTGGGTCTGGTCCAGGACCTCGGGGATGGTCAAAATGGGCGCGCTGGGCACGCCGGCCTGATCGAAGCGCGCCATCCAGTGCTCTCTGGTGTGTTGGCGCAGAATGGCCCGGATTTCCCCGACCAGATAATCGCGCTGGGCCAGGCGGTCGGCGTTGGTCCGGTAGCGCGGATCGTCGGCCCATTCGGGTCGGCCGATTGTCCGGGCCAGCTTGACGAACAGCCGGCTGTTGGCCACGCCAATGACCATCGGACCGCTGCGCGTCTCAAACGCGCCAAAGGCGACCTGGCGAGGGCTGCCGGTGGGGTGGCGTTGGGGGACCTTGCCGCTGGCCTTATAGGAAGCAAAGGCGTTGCTCAGCCAGAACAGGGCCGTCTCGAACAGCGAGGTCTGGATCACACACCCCCGGCCGGTCTGGTCGCGTTGGCGCAGCGCGGCCAGGGCGGCGATCGTCGTCCACATGCCGGTGCCGTAGTCAACGACCGAGGTGCCCATCCGCATCGGCGGGCCGCCCTCCTCGCCGGTCATGCTCATCAAGCCGCCAAACGCCTGGAGCAGAATCTCATAGCCGGGTTTGTCCTTGAGCGGTCCCTTGTGACCAAAGGCCGAGATCTCGCAGTAGATCAGCCGTGGGTTGGCCTCCAGCAACGCGTCCGGGCCGAGGCCGATATCGGCGGCCACGCCGGGCCGCAGGTTGTGGATAAAGATATCGCTGTGGGCGATGAGCCGGCGCAGCTTGTTCAGCTCGGCCGGGTCTTTGAAATCGACCGTGACCGAGCGCTTGTTGCGGTTCGTGACGTGGTAGGGCACCGAGGCGTCTGCCACAAACGGCGGCCCCCAGGCGCGCGAGTCATCGCCCGTATCCGGTCGTTCGACCTTGATCACGTCGGCGCCCAGGTCGGCCAGGATGGCGCCGACCAGCGGCCCGGCCAGGTTGAGGCCGACTTCGATGACGCGGACGCCTGACAGCGGCATGGGCTTGCTCATCGCAGGGGGATTGCAGACCAGGTTCAAATCCAGTGCGGAAAATCCCCCCCGGGCCCCCTTCTTCAAACGTGTGATGCACATTACAGCGTCCACCGATAGGCTGCCCGGAGACCCCTCACC
>WTHE01000436.1 GCA_011523315.1 Candidatus Binatota bacterium | reverse complement strand
GGTAGGCCATGGCTGACTGAGCGGGTACGCGCTCACTGCTCCATCATCTCTTGAGTCGGTTGTGTCTGCACCGGGTCTGCACCCAAGGCTTCGGTCACCATGCCCAGCCTGACCACTCCAGCCCGTCGGACCGCAGCCATGACCTCTACCACTCTGCCGTACATAACGTTTTTATCGGCGCGCAGATACACGGTCTGATCCGGACGGTTGCGGACCGCAGCCGCGAGAGTCGTTTGCAGGGTCTCGATCTCAAGCTCAGCCGCGTTCAAATACACCTCCCCTTCCCGGCTGACGGCCACAACCAGCTGATCCTCCTGACCGGCCATGGGGTCGGCCTCTACCCTGGGCAGCTCAACGCCAACGCCCTGCTGAAGTATCGGTGTGGTGACCATGAAAATAACCAGCAGCACCAACATCACATCAACCAGGGGCGTCACATTGATCTGCGACATGCTGCCATCGCCCAACTCATCAAATGCCACGGTCTGTCTCCTCGCTCCGGGCGGGTGGAAGTGCGCCAGCTACAAAAAATGGCGCTCGGCAATATTCAGAAACTCGGCCAGGAAGTTTTCCATGCCCAGAGATACCAGCCGAACCTGACGGCTGAAGTGGTTATAGGCCACGACCGACGGAATCGCTGCGGCCAGGCCGATAGCGGTGGCAATCAGAGCCTCGGCGATGCCTGGCGCGACTGCCTGAATCGTTGAGCCGGTGCTTGAGCCCAGGCCCAGGAAGGCGTTCATAATCCCCCACACCGTGCCAAACAGACCGATGAAAGGGGCGGTAGCCGCAGTGGTGGCCAAAAAGGTCAGGCCACTCTCCAGCCGGGTCAGCTGTTCCCGGGCGGCCCGACGCATCGCCCGCTCAACATTTTCGACCCCACCCTCGTCGATGTCTTCAAAGGAGTCCGGTTTGTGAGCCGGATCCTGGGGCTGCTTCCGGGCATGCGTGATCCGCATCAGTTCCTGATAGCCGGCGCGAAAGATCTGGGCCGTCGCACTCTCTCTCATCTCCAGGCTGGCGGTGTGGATGGAGGACAGATTTTTTGTCTCCCAGAACACCACGGTAAACTGCTCAGACTCGCTCCGAGAGCGGCGCAGCTGGCGGAATTTGAAGAACACAATCGCCCAACTGATGACCGAAAACAGCACCAGCAGGTAGAGGACGGCTTGGACGACCGGGCCGGAGCCGGTGACCATTTCGAGTACAGTCGGCTGGGCAAGCGTTTGCTGGGCAGCCGCGCCCAAGAGCGAATCTTCCATCCTGTTCCCCGCCTCCTCGTCACCAAGCCGCTGCTCATCCACGCGCTGCGGACGCGTTCGGATTTGAGCGGCTCCTCAGCACGCTACGGCTCATTGTAGCCCACCCTCTCCGCTCACGCCATTCCCCGGCCTGCGTCTGGGCGGCGCACAGGGGGGCTGGAAGGCCAGATCCACCACCTTCCCTTGACTGATTTTTCCGCTTGGGGAAAGATGCAGGCAGCCGAGAGACAATTTTCATCGAAGGTGGGAGGCTATGGCTGTACGCATAGGACTGAACGGTTTTGGACGGATCGGGCGGAATCTGTTTCGGGCCAGCATCAACGAACCTGGGCTCGAATTTGTGGCCATCAACGATATCACCGACGCCGCAACCCTGGCCCATTTGTTGCGCTACGATTCGGTCCACGGTCGCCTTGAGGCCGATATTGCGGCCGAACCGGACGCCCTGATTGTCAACGGCAAACGCATTCAGGTCTGCCAGGAACGCAATCCAGCCGACCTGCCTTGGGAAGCCCTCGGGGTTGAGGTGGCACTCGAATGCACCGGGCTGTTTACCGACCGCGACAAGGCGGCTCTGCACCTGTCTGCCGGAGCAAAAAAAGTGCTGATTTCAGCCCCGGCCAAAGGGGCGGATTTAACCCTGTGTTACGGGGTGAATCATGCCAGCTACGACCCGGCCTCGCACCATATCATTTCCAACGCGTCGTGTACCACGAATTGTCTCTCGCCGGTCGCCAAGGTCTTGCACGAAACGTTTGGCGTCAAGCGGGGACTGATGACGACCGTTCACGCCTACACCAACGACCAGCGTATTCTCGATCTGCCCCACTCCGATATTCGACGCGCGCGCGCAGCCGCCCAGTCCATGATCCCGACCTCAACCGGCGCCGCCCGCGCGGTCGGCGAAGTCCTGCCCGAACTCAAGGGCAAGCTCGACGGCATGGCCGTTCGGGTTCCCACGGCCAATGTGTCGGTGGTTGACCTCGTCGCCGAACTCGATAAGACGGCCAGCGCCGATGCGGTCAATCAGGCCATGCAGGCGGCGGCCGAAGGCCCGCTCAAGGGCGTCCTCCAGTACTGTCAGGAGGAGCTGGTTTCGGTCGATTTCAACGGCAACCCGCACTCGTCCATTTTTGACGCCGCCCTGACCAAGGTGATGGACAACAATTTTGTCAAAGTCCTGTCCTGGTATGACAACGAGTGGGGCTTTTCCAACCGGATGCGGGACGTCTCGCTCTACATCGGTCAAAGCCTGAGCTAGCCCATGGCCACCCGTCGTCCCCTGCTCGCCGGCAACTGGAAAATGCACGGCACCCGGTCCGAGACCGAGCGCCTGCTGTCAGCCCTGACCCAGGCGCTCGGCGGCGTTAATCCCGCCCAGCGGGAAATCGTGGTCGCCCCGCCGTTCAGCGCCCTGGAGACCGCCGCCCGCCTGCTGGCCGACACGCCCATCCGTTTAGCCGCCCAGAATCTCCACTGGGAGCCGCACGGAGCGTTCACCGGCGAGGTGTCGGGTCCCATGCTCAAAGAAGCCGGCTGTACCTATGTCATTCTCGGCCACTCCGAGCGGCGTCAATACTTTGCCGAGACCGACGAGAGCGTGGCCCGCAAGGTCCGGGCCGCCCAGCGGGACGGGTTGTTGCCGATCATATGTGTAGGAGAATCGCTTGAGGAGCGCGAGAGCGGAGCGACCCTGGCCGTCATTGACCGCCAAATCCGGGGCGCCCTCCAGGACCCAGAGCTGGACCCAGAGCTGGATCAAGCTCCGGCGGCCCTGACAGGCTTGGTGATTGCCTACGAACCGATCTGGGCGATTGGGACGGGCCGCAGCGCGACACCCGACCAGGCTCAGGAAGTCCACGCCGCCATACGCGCGACCCTGGGCAGCCTGACCAGCCCGGCCACAGCCGACGCCACCCGTCTGTTGTACGGCGGCAGTGTCAAGCCCGACACCGTCGACGCTCTCATGGCCCGGCCGGACATAGACGGGGCGCTGGTCGGCGGGGCCAGCCTGCAGGCCGACTCCTTTGCCCGCATCGTCAACTTCCGTTAGGAGCCGCATCATGTCGTACACGCTGGTAACTCTCGTCCACGTTCTGGCCTGTTTTTTCCTGGTCCTGGTCGTCCTGCTCCAGACCGGCAAGGGTGCTGATGTCGGGGCGGTTTTTGGCGGCTCCAGCCAGACCATCTTCGGCAGTTCGGGAGCCGGCAATTTCCTGACCAAAACCACCACCGGCATTGCGGTTCTGTTCATGCTGACCTCTCTCTTTCTGTCCTACGGCGCCTCCCGCCAGACAACCGAAAGCCTGTTTGACGCAATCTCGCCCGAGAACCTGAGCGTCCAGGAAGAACTGCCGGCAGCTACTCCAGGCACGGAGGCC
>WTHE01000604.1 GCA_011523315.1 Candidatus Binatota bacterium | reverse complement strand
GTCTACAACGGCGCCCATATTATTCGGGCTCACGATGTCGCGGAAACCTGGCAGACGGTCAGAATGGCCGAGCGTTTGCGGCCGGTTTTGGCCTAGCCCTCAAGCACGGCCAACAACTCCTCGGCCGAGTCAACCATAAAATCGGGAGCGGCTTGGGTCAGCCCTCGGGCGTCGAATCCCCAGCTGACCCCACAGGTCGGAATACCTGCGGCCCGGCCGGTGTGGATGTCGATTGACGAGTCCCCGATCAGCACAGTCCGGTCCAGCGGTACCGCGCTCAGGCGCTGCACATGCCACACGCCGATGGGGTCGGGTTTTGGCTGTGGCAGCGTATCTCCGCCAACCACGACGCCAAAAAACGGCAGCAGGCCCAGGCCGGACAGCAGTGCCCGGCTGGCCGCCTGGGGCTTATTGGTGAGCACCGACAGGACTGCGCCACGAGCCTGGGCCGTGGCTAAAACCCGCGTGATACCCGGATACACGACCGACTGATCGACCACATGCCGGGCGTAAGAGTCCATGAAGACGGCAAAGCCTTCCACGGCCAGATGGGCATGCGCGGGTCCCAAGATCCGCTCGACCAGCACACGCGGGCCGTGGCCGATATGCGCCTCCACCTGCTCGACAGACTGGGCCGGCAGGCCGAACCGCTCCAGCATGCAGTTTGCCGCAGTGGTCAGATCGGCCCGGGTATCGACCAGGGTCCCGTCAAGATCGAAAATCAGGTGTTGGAAACGGACCATGAAAACAGGGTGCGGAAAGGCGTTCCCCACCCCGAGATGGCGTGCAGACCGGGCTCAGCCGTTCTCGGCCTCATCCACCGCAAACGAGGTCCCACAGCCACAGGTGCGCACCGCGTTGGGATTGACAAACCGAAAACCGGCTCCGCTCAACCCGTCGTGATAGTCGAGCATGGTGCCGTGGACGTACTGCTGGCTGACCGGATCGACAAACAGCTTGACGCCGTCCTGCTCGACAATGACATCGTCCTCGCGGGCGCTGGCATCGAGATTGAGGCTATAGGAAAAGCCCGAACAGCCGCCGCCGACAATGGACACACGCAGCCCGCCCTCGCTCAGACCCTCTTTTGCCATCGCTTCCTTGATCTTCTTGGCTGCCTCTGGGCTCATGGACAGCGCCGGACCGTCGCTCAGGTCGGGCAGCTGATCGTTGGCACGCGGTAAGACTGCATTTGCCATACATCCTCCAGATCGGTCACAATTCGCCTGGGGCCAAGATACGTATTCAAGACCCGGGAGTCAATTGCTTAGACGTCCTCTTCTGTCACAGGTTTTGGCGTGCTAGACCGGGGCATGGGTTTGGAAGACCGGATTCGGACCAAGGCGGCCGCCCTGGGCTTTTCCGAGTGCAGATTTGCCCGGCTCGGCCGGCTGGACCGTGAGGCATTCCTGCGCGACTGGCTGGCGCAGGGCAACGCCGGGGACATGCACTATCTGGCCCGCCAGCCCGAGCGACGCCTTGACCCGACCACTGCCTTTCCGCAGGCCAGGAGCGTCATCTGCCTGGCCTATCCCTACGCCCCGCCGGCCGTGCCCGAGCTGGACTGGCGAGCGGAACTGCGCGGCCGGATGGCAGCCTACGCGGTCGGGCTGGACTATCACGACCGCATCGGCGCCAGGCTGCGCGAGCTGATCGCCTTCCTGGCCGAGCTCCGGCCTGGGGTGTGGGCTCGTCCCTACGTCGATACCGGCCCCCTGCTCGAACGTGAATGGGCCTACCGTAGCGGCCTGGGCTGGTTCGGCAAAAACACCATGCTGCTGCGCAAGCGGGTCGGCTCGTGGTTCTTCCTGGCCGAGGTTCTGGTTGACCTGGAACTCGAAGGTGAGGGGCTGGCCCAGGACCACTGCGGCCGCTGCACCCGGTGCCTGGACGCCTGCCCGACCCAGGCCCTGGAAGACGGCGATATTCTCAGATCGCCCCTGTGCCTGTCGTATCTGACGATTGAGCATCGGGGCACCATTCCGTTTGAGCTGCGCCCCAAGCTCGACAACTGGATCTTCGGCTGCGACATCTGCCAGGAGGTGTGTCCCTGGAACACAAAGTTTGGCGCACCCGAGCGCGCGGTCATCGAAAGCCTGTTCCCGTCCCTGCCTGCGCTGATGGCGCTTGACGACGCCGGTTTTCGTCAGCGCTTTCGCAAGACTGCGGTATGGCGAACCAAGCGTCGCGGCCTGCTGCGCAACACGGCAGTCGCCCTGGGCAACAGCGGCAATCCCCAAGCCGTCGCTCCGCTGCGTAGCGCGCTCGGCGATCCCGAAGCGCTGATTCGGGGTCATGCCGCCTGGGCTCTCGGCCAGTTCGACCAGCCCACAGCCCGGGCTGCGCTTCGGCACGCCCTGGCCACAGAAGACGATCCCCAGGTCAGGGCCGAGATCAGCGTTGCCCTGGGTGACGCTCCGCCAAGTCTCTTGACCAATCTGCTGACCGAAAAAACGGGCGTGTAACACGGTGAGGACGTGGCGGGCTCAGACCCAGAGAGCGAATTGACGGCTCAGGGTGAAAAAATAGCTTCCAGTAATTCCTGATTACACGGAATCGGGCTTCCGTCCCGGCAGACTCGGATATCTTCAGGGTGGCACGAGCGCTTAAAGAACTTTTTGCTCTGGTTATTTGAGAGGCCGAGAAGCTGTCTGTGGCAGGGGTCACCGCTATCGCTTTGCATTTCTTCAATCTGTGCCTCAGGCGGCAAGCTGGCCGGAATCTGCCAGTACGTAATAGGCTCCCCTACAACACCGGGATAATAGTGTTCGAGGTGTTCGCATATGGGCGTAAGGTGTTCTCGAATGCATTCAACATCCACAAGCGATATTCCTGTCCCGTCGCTGGAGTTGGTGAAGCATGAACTGCGGAAGCGCTTTGAATTTTTGTCGTATTCTCGTGGATGAAGGAGTCTGATAAGTGCCATCTGTCTAATCTCTGAGCAAGAAGCCTCACCTCTTTTACCGCATTGTCGATTGAGGCGTTTTCTATGTCCTCTATTTCCTGGAAATCAAACCCCTCCCCTTCTTCTACGCAGACGCTGATTTCTCCATTCCGAGAGATTTGAACCTCCACACATCTCTCATCTGCGTAAAAAACCAGGGTCAATGCGCCGTCCACGCCCGGAAATGCATCGGCCTTGAGTCGGAGGTAAGCAAGCTGTCGATAAATCTCCCGCGCTGTATCAAGCGCAGGTGGCTGGGGCGGGACTCCTTCTCCAAAGCGCCATCCGTCCGGCAAATCCGCCAACTCTTTGAGCTTTGCCAATAACGGATTGGGAGAGAGATCGAGAGCAAAAGAGAAGGGCTGAAAATGGCCTACCGTGTATTTCATGACTGCTCTTCGGTTTGTTGCAAGACAGCTTCATCCACAACGTCTGTGGTCATGATAGTCTGCTCACTTTTCCTTTCAAAATCAGCGATGAGTCGGGAAAGGTCATAGGCTAAAGATTTTGCCGTCGTATAGGACATATTCAAGACGGCGACCGGCGAGTTGTTGCGTTCCAGCACCGTGATAACGTCGGCATTACTGAACGCGTTTGTGAACCCATTTGCGTAGAGCTGGGGTATATCCTGAGAAGCGAGTATTCTTCCTAGTCTCTCCGTACGTGGGTCCTGTACCTGCTGCGTCTCTCCCATAAATCCCTC
>WTHE01000090.1 GCA_011523315.1 Candidatus Binatota bacterium | reverse complement strand
CTGTAATGAGAGAGAGAAGGAGGAAAGATCATTGGCAAACTGGACCGAAACAACGGTCAATGTCGGCGGCACCGACGTTGCTCTCGTCAGAGGTGGCTCCGGCAAACCTCTTTTTATGCTCCACGATGAGCTTGGCTTTCCCGGCTGGGTCACATGGAACGAGACCCTGGCCGAGGAGCGTGAATTTTTGATTCCCCTCCAACCGGGCTGCGGCAAGACCCCCCGCGTGGACTGGATCCGTACCTACCGCGACCTGGGCGGTTTCTACGCCCGCATGCTCCGGGAAATGAACCTGGGTCCGATTGATGCCATTGCCTTTTCTGCCGGTGGCTATGCGGCCGCCGAGATGGCCGCAGCCGACCCGGCCATGTTCGAGCGGCTCGTCCTGGTCGCGCCCATGGGTATCAAGCCCGAAGAGGGCGAAATCGCCGACATCTTCCCGCTGACCATCCGCACCCATATGCGGGCGACGGTTGCCGATATCAACACGCCCGAGTTCGGGGACATCTACGGTGGCGAGATGACCCCGGACCAGTTTGAGGCGTTTGAGGACGCCCGGGCGGAAGCCGCCCGGATCGGCTGGGAGCCGTATATGCACAACCCCAGCCTGCCCCATCTGCTGGAAGGCGCCAAAGGCTTGTCGGCCCTGCTGGTCCGGGGCAGCGCCGACACCATCGTCCCCAAGGGCTGTATTGATTCGTACAAAAAAGTCATTGACCACGCCCAGGTCGCCACCATCGAGGGGGTGGGCCACCGACCGGAGATCGAGAATTCGGCCGAGTTTATCCGCATCGTCAGAGACTATCTGGCCTCGTAGACCCGCAAGAGGACGCCATGAAACTCGCCTATTTCACCGAACGGCCGTACCGCTGGGTCGACGAGGACGAGGTTCTGAAAAACAAGGCCTTTTTTGCCCTGTCGAACCGGCACTTCGATCATCACAAAGCGGCCGACGACTACAACTATTTCCTGGACGAATACTGCTACGCCGAGGAGCTGGGCTTTGACGCGGTGGCCCTCAACGAACACCACGGCAACCCGTTCTGCATGGGCAGCGTGATGAACGTCGAGGCGTCCATCCTGGCCCGCATCACCAACAAGGTCAAAATCGTCCTCATCGGCAACCCCCTGCCGGTCATCAAGCATCCGCTACGCATGGCCGAGGAACTGGCCGAGATCGATCTCATCTCGCGGGGCCGGCTGGTAACGGGCTGGGTGCGCGGGGCGGGCAGCGAGCAGTTCTTCAACAATGCCAACCCGGCCTACAACCGCGAAATGTTCAACGAGGCTCACGACTTCATCGTCCAGGCCTGGACCAAGCCCGGCCCGTGGCGCTACGAGGGCAAGCACTTCCACTACCGCCACGTCAACCCGTGGGCTCTGCCCTACCAGAAGCCCCACCCCCAGATGTGGATTCCGGGCGTCCTGAGCCCGGAGACGGTGCGCTGGTGCGCTCAGCACCGTTACCCCTATATCGGCCTTGGCACCGCGCTCGGTCCGACCTGCGACCTGTGGGATATGTATGCCGACGAGGCGGCCAAACTCGGCTACCAGGCCGGCCCGGAGAACTTCGGCTATCTGATTCCGAGCTTCGTGGCCGAAACGGACGAAAAAGCCCAGGAATTGGGCAGAAATTTCGTGTATGGCGGGGGGCAAAACGCCTTTTCGCGGCCCGAGCACACCCTGCCGCCGGGCTATAACTCCAAGGGCGCGATCAAGATGCTGGCCCGCCACCCGGGCGGCAGCTGGCTGGGCGTCAGCCCCGACAAACTGCGCGAGTCCAAAGACGGCGAACTGCGGCCGGAGACCGACTATGATGTGGTCCGCAAAAAGCTCTTGTCCGGCTACCAGAAGGTGCAGAACAACCATCAGCTGGTTATCGGCTCGCCCAAGACCGTCATCCCCAAACTGAAACTGCTGTTGCAGATTCTGCGACCGGGCGTGTTCGTGTTCTTTAATGTCCAGGGCACGGTCAGCAATGAAGACCGGCTGACCAGCATGCGGCTGATCGCCAATGAGGTCATGCCCGAGCTGCGGGAGTACGCCAAAGAAATCGACCTGCCCGATTCATACCAGCGCACGCCGGGCTCGGTCGCCCTGCAGTCGGGTGTCTCCCCGGCTCCGGTATCCGACCGGGGACCGCTGGAGGAGTTAGGTTTGCGCTAAGCCCAGCCATACTGTGTGGCCAGGTGGACGTTGTGGAGAGGCATGGAGGAGTCATGCGGTCGGTACACATCTTACGGGTCGTCATCGGAACCCTGCTCGGCATCGTGCTCGTCCTGCCGCCCGGTGGACTCCGGGCCGAGCAGACTGCGCATACATCTCACCCCTTTCCCTATCCGCCGGCCCTCCGGCCACAGGTCGAGTTCTGGCAACGGGTATTCACCACCTCGAGACAGACGGTCATCCTGCATGACAACGTCCACATGACGATCTACAAGGAGCTGGACTTGCGGTCCTTGTATGAGACGCATGCGGACCGGCCGCGCACCCTCGCCCGGCTGAGAAAACAGCGCGTCGAGCGCGAGATCAGACACATTCGGGCGACTCTGCGCAAGCTGCACCGCGCGAGCAGGACCACCCGGCTGACGGCCGAAGAGCGTCGGATCAAGCGCCTGTTCAGCGACATCCCCGGCTCCAGAAAATTTCTCCGCGCCGCCGCCGAGGGCCGGGTTCGGTCGCAAACCGGGATCGGCGAAAAATTCCGGCAGGGCATCCAGATTTCGGGGCGCTATCTGGACGAGATGGAGGCGATTTTCCGCCAGGCCGGTCTGCCGGTTGAGTTGACCCGTCTGCCGCTGGTCGAATCCACGTTCAATATCGAGGCCTACTCAAAAGCCGGCGCGGCCGGGGTGTGGCAGTTCATCCGCTCGACCGGGCGGCTGTTCATGCGGGTCGATGGGCTGATTGACGAGCGGCGCGACCCGCTCCTGTCGGCCCGGGCGGCGGCCAAGCTGCTCAAAGCCAACTACGACAGACTCGGCACCTGGCCGCTGGCCATCACCGCCTACAACCACGGCCAGGCCGGCATGGCCAGAGCGGTCAGAAAGCTCGGCACCACCGATATTGCCCGCATTATCCGTTCCTACAAAAGCCGCCGCTTCGGTTTTGCCTCGCGTAACTTCTATCCCGAATTTCTGGCCGCCCTCGAAGTCGAGAAAAACGCAACCGCCTACTTTGGTGAAATCAAGCGCGACGCCCCATTTCGCTATGACGAGGTCGCTCTGGACGGCTATCTGTCGCTGGGCGTCGCAGCTCGCTGCGCCGACATTTCGACCCAGCGGTTGATTGAGTTCAACCCCGCCTTGGGCAGGTCCATCCGTCGGGGCCGGCGCTTCATCCCCAGCGGCTACCGGCTGCGTCTCCCGGACGGCACGGCCGACTCTTTTCGCCGCCAGTATGCGGCCCTGGATATCAACTCGCATACCGTGCAGCCCGGCCAGACCCTGGACATCATCGCCCGGCGCTACCGAACCAGCGTCAAGGCCCTGCAAGAGCTGAACCATATCCCGAATGTCAATTTCATCCGGGTCGGCCAGCGCCTGCGCCTGCCCCAGACTACAGCAGCAACCGCCGTGGCCCAGGCGTCCACCGCCGCAGCTCCACCTCACACCACGCAACCCGGCCCTTCAGACTCCGTCCATACGGTCCAAGAC
>WTHE01000494.1 GCA_011523315.1 Candidatus Binatota bacterium | reverse complement strand
CTTTTTTTGATCGGAGGTATGGCCCATGAAGATCAAATATTTTCAGGATACCGATACTTTATACATTGAATTCCGTACGGCTGAAGTAGCCGAGACTAAAGATCTCGATGAAAACACGCTGCTCGACGTTGACCGTGAGGGCAACGTTTGCGGAATCACCATCGAACACGCGCGAGATCGTGCCGACATTCCCCATTTCTCCTATGAGCAGATCGCGGTCTGACGGGAAGGTACTGTATCAAGAAGCCGGGACGGCAGAGGCGACGACGCCCTCGGCTCTCTTGTCCTGAGCAGTCGGCTCACGAACGCTGGTCGGCCGCTTCGCCGTCTTCAAAGTTCAGGGGCGGGAAGGAGGCCATTGACTGGCTGTCCTGACGACGAAACCGCTCCAGGCCGTCCGGGCCGACATCACAGTACAACTCCAGCCTGTTGCCAGCCGGGTCGCAGAAGTAGATGCTCTTTGTGATGCCGTGATCCACCGCCCGGACAATCGGAATGTCGTGCTGCTTCAGGGTGTGGTAGCAGTCCTTGAGCGCCGCAAAGCTTTCGACCTGAAGGGCCACGTGATGGAGGCCGACCTGCTTGTCCTTGGGGTCGTCAGCCTCGGGCGGGACCTCCAGCACGGCCAGGTCGTGGTGCTGCTCGCCCAAAGAGAAAAACACCCCACGGGGTTGCGCAAGACGGTGGACCACCTCAAAGCCCATGATCTGGGTGTAGAACTGTTCTACCTGATCAATGTTGCGAGCCTTCAAGACCACATGACCAACTTTTTTCGGACGAATCATCGGCTGTCCCTCCTTATGCTGCGACCCACATTTCGGCTACGCATCCATGCTGAAGCGCTCACTTGTCCACCCAGATCAGATAGGCGAAGCCAATGACGAAAGCGACCAGGAGGCCTGTTGCCGCCAGCTCAGAGGGCGTCATGGTTTTTTCCTCTGTGTATCAAGGCCGTCTGCTATCCGTCTCGCCTTCAAGCTCAGTGACGCGTAGGCTACGAAAATGATGATTCCAATGGCTGTCCATACTACGACCGTCAGGGTCGAGAATTCTATCCTACCGACCACAGATGGTACCACCACGACGGCCAGAATCAACAGAAAGGTCTTCTCCAAAACCCCGAGCCACAGCTTGTAGACCTCAAGTCGATACATGCTTTTTCACCGCTTGGCCTGCTTCTTTCACAGGACCTTCGCCAACTCGTCGGTCTCACTGTATACAAAGTCCGTCGGCTTACCATTGACGAATGCGGCGATGCCGGGTTCGGCCCGGACCGAGCCAATCACCTGGGCGGCGATGCCCTCGGCCTCAAGACTGGCCCGTAGTGCCGGCCAGCGCCGGGGCGGAATCGTGAGCAGCAGAGTCCCGGAACTGATTAAGCCCAGCGGGTTGATCTGAAAGTACTCGCAAATATCCCGCGTCAGCGGCAGCACCGGAATCGCGTCAATCTCGACCCGCAGGCCGTGGTCCGAGGCCGAGGCCAACTCGTACAGCGCCATGGTGATGCCGCCCTCGGTCGGGTCGTGCATGGCGCTGGCGCCGTGCTGGGCGGCCAGGCCGGCTTCGGTGACAATGGAAATGGCGAGTGTCCGGGCCAGACGGCGGGTGTCCTGCCAGCGCGCCGCTCCGAGTGCGGCGCGGAGTTCTGCGGCCTTTTCCGCAATCAGAATGCCCGTACCCTCCAGGCCGGCCGTCTTGGTCATGACGACCAGGTCGTCCGGTCGGGCTCCGGCCGAGGTGACCAGACTGGCCTTATCGACCGTTCCGTACATGGTGCCGACCACAACCGGTTGACTGACCGCCCGGGTCACCTCGGTGTGACCGCCGCTGACGGTCACCCCAAGGCTTTGGCAGGTCTCGTCTATTTGGCGAAACACGTCGCGGACGGTCTCCCGGTCCGTGTCCGGGGGAAACAGCAGACAGGCCTGAAACCACTCCGGCCGGCCACCCATAGTGGCGATATCGTTGGCGTTGATATGGACGGCGTACCAGCCGAGGCGCTCGGCGGTGAAGGTGACCGGATCGGTTTTGACCAGCAGGTACTGCTCGCCCATGTCGATGACCGCGCAATCCTCGCCGAAGCGGGGGCCGATGACAACCCGCGGGTCTGCCACGCCCCGGTGGCTGAGGCAGGTCTTGAGCAGGTCAACCGGCAGTTTCCCAATCGGCAGCATGGTCTGAGCGGACGGCGGCTAGGATGGTTGTTCGCGGGGCTGGGACGGGTTGGCCGTTGCCTCTGCCGGAAGCTCAGGGGTCGGCGGGGTCAGCTCGGCCTGTTCCAGGTTGGCCACGACCACCTGCAAGAGTTGATCGGGGTGCAGGTATTTCTTGGCCACGGCCCTGATCTGGTCCAGGCTCAGGGCCTGAATAATGCTCGGATAGCGGTCGGGATAGTCGAGACCCAGCTCGTAGAATTCGAGAGCTGGCAGCAGGGTGGCAATCTGCCGGTTGGAGACCAGCCCCAGCGGGTAGCTGTTGACCAGATACGCCTTGGCCGCGTCGAATTCTGCGGCAGTCGCCCCTTCTTCGATATAACGCCGCATGATGCCGACCGCCTCCTCAATGGCCTGTTTGGCGCTGGCGTTTTTGGTTTGCAGGACAATCCGAAAGGGACCGGCGTGTTTACGGCTGCTGAAACGGCTGCCCACGCTGTAGACCAGGCCCAGCTCCTCACGAATGCGGTCGTTCAGGCGCGAGCCAAAGCCGCCCGCACCAAGAATATAGTTCATGACCCGGATGGCGTAGATGTCCGGATTGTGGCGGGCCACACCCGGATGGCCGAGGATGATATTGGCCTGGCTGACCGGCCTGTCGATGAGGACTTGGGCTGCCGCCGGGGCGGGATCGGTCGGCCAGTTGAGCGGAGGCAGGGGAGCGGCCTGCCAGCCGCCCAGATGACGGGTCAGGACATCCTGGGCCTGGGCTTGGGTCAGATCCCCGGCAATCCCGATGATTGCGTTATTGGGGCGGTAGTAGGAGCGGTAGAAGTCGACGATATCCGCCCGACTGAGGGCGGCCAGGGTGTCCGGCTCGCCGTCGATCAGGCGTCCAAACGGGTGCTCGGCGTACAGCTTCTCCTGAAACGCCTTGTTCGCCACCCAGCCCGGGTCTTCTTCCTGGCTGCGGATGGTGCCCAGGACTTCGGTCCGCTTGCGCTCAAATTCCTCGGCCGGGAAGGTCGGACGAAGCAAAACCTCGGCCAGCAGGCCAAACGAGGCCTCAAGGTTCTTGGTCAGGCTGGTGACCAGTACGGTCGTTGTTTCGTAGTCGGCCGACACCGACACCGAGGTGCCCAGGAAGTCGAGCGCTTCGGCCAGCGCCTGAGCGGTGTGCTGCTGGGTGCCACGGGTCAACAGCAGGGCGGTCAGGTTGGCCACGCCGGCTTTGTCCACCGGATCGGCGGTCGAGCCGGTTTTGAGGGTGATGTTCATGACCACCATCGGCACGCCGGGGCGTTCGGCCAGCAGGAGGATGGCCCCATTGTCCAGTACGGTTCGGGTGGCCAGAGGCGCGGCCGCAGCCGGACCGGCCAGCAGGCCCGCCAGGCTCAAGATGGCGAGCAGGCCGCAAAAACGGGCCAAGATTGTCACGCGCTGAGAGGACACGTTTCCTCTTTTCAACAGGCGGGCGAAAACATGCATGCGTATCTCCCTCACTCTCCTAGTGGACGATC
>WTHE01000143.1 GCA_011523315.1 Candidatus Binatota bacterium | reverse complement strand
GTCCTCCACACCCCATGAACCGGTTGACACGTTTCCTCTCGTCAGACGGGCGCGGACGACGATGTATTGGGCCGAAGCCTTTGTCGGCCGCAGGTGGGTCCCGCTGGACCCGGCCGGCGGCTATTTGGGCTGGCTGCCAAATACCTATCTGGCGCTGTATCGCAACGATCTGCCGCTGTTGGGCCACACCCGCCAGGTGTCGGTGGACTATAGCTTTGTCATTCGACGCCTCAGCCCGAGTGCCGCCCTGGACATCGACGCCCCGCCCCGGCCGGATAGTGCCGAGAGTCATGGGCATTTCTGGACGGCCAGCGCCGCTGTTGACCGTTCCCGGGCCTCGGCGGTGCTGATTCATGACGGCCGGCTGTCGGACCACCAGCTCCAGCCGCTGCTGGACCGGGCTCGGGCGGCCGACATCAACGCCTCGGTTTTCAGCATCCGGGACGGCTCGCGCGCCTTTCGTCAGGCCGGCCTGGAAGCCGTGTTCGAGGCCAAGCGGCCACTCCTGGCCGACGCCGACCTGGTCCTGCTCAATACCCGTGATGCGGCCGGGCTGTACGCCCTGCTGGGTCAGACCGGCAATCGTGATAGCCACCCGATATCCACCGGCACACGGCTGGTCATCGCCAGTGGCGTCACCCGACCGGTCGGCCACGTCTTTGCCGCGCTGATTGAGCGGGTGCTCGGGCCGGCTTCGGTGATGTTAGTATCCCACCAGCCCGATCCCGGTCCGGCCTGGGCGACCAGCCTGGCCGACCTGACACGCCCCCAAAGCGGCAACGTGTCCTCCAGCCCCATGGATCCGTTGGCACGTTCCCTCTTTCACGCACCGTCCCAGGACAGCGAGTTGGGCTGGTGGCGCGCTCGGGTGGTCGGTGTGTGGCACTACGCCATCGAGGCCGGGGTCTCGCTGCCGGCGCTGAACGCCATCCTGGTCCTGCCCGTCATCGCCTTTTTTCTGGTCATCGGACGTAACCTGATCGGTCTGGAGACCTTTGGCTTTTTTGCCCCCATGCTGCTCGCCCTGGCCTTTCTGAGCACCGGTCTGGGCTGGGGGCTGCTGATCTTTGGCGCCATCATCGGTATTGGCGGCGGCCTGCGGGTGGCCCTGCAGGGCTTGCGCCTGCACCTGGTCGCCCGGGTGGCCATTCTGATTGCGGTGGTGGCGCTGAGCATGGCCGGACTGACTCTGGTCGGGGCTCGGCTGGGCATCGGGGCGCTGCTCCAGGTCGGAATTTTCCCCACCGTCATCATCGCCAACATGATCGAGAACTTCAGCAATACCCAGCTGGAGCGCGGCACCCGCGAGGCGCTGCGGCTGAGCGCCAATACCCTGCTGGTCGCCCTGGTGTCGTACGGCTGTATCGAAAACACCGACCTGAGACCGCTGTTGCTGGCCTTTCCCGAGCTGCTGGTCGGGATCATCGGGCTGGAGCTGGTGATCGGCTGCTGGCGCGGCATGCGGCTGGTCGAGTATGTGCGTTTTGCCCGTGTGCTGCGTCAGGCCGCAGCCGCCGACCAGAGATAGAGCCCCATGTTGCAGCTGCTGCGCAGCGTGTCCCGGCAGTTTCTGGGTCTGAACCGGCGCGACCGCGACCTGGTCGCCCGCTATAACCCGCGCCGCCTGGCCCACGACACCATCCACAAGCTGCACACCAAGACCCTGCTACGCGCCTGCGACATTCCGGTTGCCGAGACCCTGGCGGTATACCGCTTCCCGCACGAACTCAGGCGCTTTGTTCAGGATGCGGCCGACTGGACAGATTTTGTGATTAAGCCCGCCCAGGGCACGGGCGGAGGCGGGGTCGTCGTCGTTGCCGGCCGCGAAGCCGAGGCTTTTCTGAGCCTGGGGGGCAGTAGGCTCAGGCCGCGAAGCCTGGAGAACCATCTGTCGGATATCCTGAACGGCGTCTACTCGCTCAACCATCGCTACGACGAGGCGTTTGTCGAACGCCGTCTACGGGCTCACCCGAGGCTGGCCCGGCTCAGCTTCCAGGGCTTGCCCGACATCCGCATCATCGTCTTTCAGGGCATTCCGCTGATGGCCATGCTGCGTCTGGCAACCCGCCGCTCCGAGGGCCGGGCCAACCTGGACAACGGCGGACTCGGGGTTGGCATCGATCTGGTCAGCGGGCTGACGACTGGGGCGATGGCCAGACGGCGCTGGGTGACTGAGCACCCCGATACCGGGCTGGGGCTGAGCGGAGTCCGGGTGCCCGAGTGGAACAGGCTGGTGAGCCTTGCCGCGCGCTGCGCCGACGCCACCGCCATCAAGTACCTGGGCGTTGACGTGGTGCTTGACGCCGACCACGGTCCGTGTGTGCTGGAGCTGAACGCCCGGCCCGGCCTGCTCATCCAGCTCGCCAACCGGCGTGGCCTGCGACCCTTGATCGAGGCGGTCGAGCGGCGCGCGCCCCGGAATCTGTCGGTGGCCGAGCGGGTGGCCTTCGGCCGAGCCCTGTACGCCGGCTCAGGCTGACCGCCGAATTGCGTTCCCGTGTCTGATGGTCTACGGAGATGAATTAAAGGAGATTGTGATGGGTGCAACACACGTCACCGTGACCATTCGGAACCCAGCCGAGCCGGATAGAAGCTGGGAAGGGCTTTTTCTGGTTGATACCGGCGCGACTGATTCCCTCGTCCCCAGACCACACCTGGAAGCCATCGGTCTCAAGCCCAAAGGGCAACGGGTGTATGAACTGGCCGATGGCCGTGAGATCACGATGGATATCACGACCGCAGACATCGAATTCATGGGGGAGATCGTCGGCGGGACAATTCTGTTCGGGGAAGCGAACGTAGAACCACTGCTCGGCGTCACCGCCTTGGAGTCGGTGGGTATTGAAGTCGATCCGACCAACGAGCGCCTCAAACGACTCCCCGCCGTCCGCCTCAAGAGCCTGCGGGGCCATGAATACGTGTAGGGCAGTCCGATGATTACATCCATTCGCCTGAAAAACTTCAAGAATTTTGCCGACGAGACCTTGCGCGTCGGCCTGTTCACGATCCTCGTCGGTGCCAACGCCAGCGGAAAGAGCAATATCCGCGACGCCTTCCGCATCCTGAGTGGCATCGGACGCGGCTATACCCTGGCAGAGATCCTGGGCGGTAAACGCGAGGCCGGGTGGCAACCGATCCGTGGCGCAATGAATGAAATTATCCGGTTTGGGCAAGAGGAGTTTTCTATTGAGGTCGGACTCGAACTGAACGAGACGGAATTCCATTACTCGATCACGGTCGGACACGTCCCGTTCGGTGGATTCCGAGTAACACAAGAAGACCTCACAGCAGAATCAACGCCGATTTATACCGCTAGGCAAGATTCCGGGGGTCTTCGGGTTGAAGTAAAAGGGAACAAGGTTTTTCACCGAAGCTCAAAACCGATCCTAGCGCGAGACTTACCTTCGCACGCTCCAGACTCTGTAGCGGTCCAGTCTATCCTGTCCAACCTGCGTTTTCTGGAACTGTCACCGGAACGAATGCGAGAACCTGCTTTCCCCGGCGCGACCGTCTTGGGTGACAGTGGCGAGAACTTGCCAGTGGTGTTGCGAGAAATCTGCGCCGATCCCAAACGCCAGGAGATTCTGGCGAGTTGGATTGCCGAGCTGACCCCGATGGATGTGATGGGCTTCGAGTTTCCCGTCGATCCCAGCGGCCGTGTCCATCTCACGCTG
>WTHE01000502.1 GCA_011523315.1 Candidatus Binatota bacterium | reverse complement strand
GTCACACAGGAGTTTGGTGAACCGCCGCTCATTGTCGTACCGGATTGTATCCGCCAGGACCGGCCGCTGCTTTTCCTTGAAGATGATCGCCTTGGTCTCTCGGAGGAGGCGGACTTCCTCCGGGGACATCAGCGGCCGGGGGACATAGGATGTGGACGTACTATAGGACCAGTCCTGGCCCTGTCTGCGGCTGTGCACTTTCACCGTCCTTGTGCCGAGCCGGCGCGATACCCAATTGGTCGTGCTGTCGTCATGCGAGGCGAAGAAGACTTGCAGGGCGCAGTTTTGTAGGATGCCCTCCGTCCCCCGCCGATAGATTTCTTGGAGCTGGCCGAGACCCTGGGTCATCAGCACGAGCCGGACATTGCACCCGGCCAGGAGCGCTAAGCCTTTGGTCAGTGCCTCCATGCGGCCGAGCATGGGAAACTCGTCAATGATCATCAGCACCTGATGGGGTTCGTCCTTGCCGGCCGGCTTATGGCTGAGGGCTTCGACCGCTTGCTGAAAAAAGAGATTCAACAGCGGCGCGAGGGTCAGCAGTTCGTCCTGGGCCACGCCGACATAGACCGAGGTCGGCTTTTTGCGGAGGCTCCCCAGGTCAAAATCCGAGTGCGCCGTCGCGGCGTCGATATGCGGGTTGGCCCACAGGTTCAGGGCTTGGGTCAGTTGGCTTTTGACGTCGCTGCGTTCCTTGCTGGCTTTGTTCTTGAAGTTGCCGAGCAGCCCCCTGGTGGCTTGGTCCAGATCATCGCCGTCTAACGCCTCCTCGGCAATCTGGACCACGTCCTTTTCGTTCATCAGCAGGCGGTACACTTGGCCGATGGTCGGAGACAGCGCCTTATCATCGAGGGCCAGCAGCGTCAGGCCGATGAACAGGGAGCGGGCTTCATGCGACCATATCGAGCCGCCCCCGCCATCGTCCCGGACGATGAGGGTGGCGAGCTTCTGCAGGTCGGTGATTCGCCGCTTGGGATCGTCACTGATGAAATCCAGGGGGTTGTAGCAGGCGGACAGCTCGGACAGCGGCGACCACATATGCACGGCTTGGCTTTTTGCCCTCTGGCCGGCCGTGAGCTGGTAGTTTTCGTGCTGGATATCCAGCACGATCACCGATCCCGGCCATGTGAGCAGGTTGGGAATAACGATGCCGACGCCCTTCCCCGAACGGGTCGGCGCGGCCACCAGAGCATGGGCCGGTTCATCGTTTATCAAGAGCTGGCCGTGTTTCTTGCCCACGATCAGCCCCGTTTTGGCGTGGAGCTTTGCCTTGCGCATCTCCCCCCCGGTTGCCCAGTGCGCGTCCCCGTACCAACTCGGCCGGCGCAGGAAGAAGACCGGCAGGGCCGCCAGGACGGTCATCAGCAACGCCGCCAGGAACGAATTCCACAGCAGTGCGCCGGCGCGGCCGTCCGTTCCATAGGTGTCGATGAACTCGTACACCATCCAGGGCTGTACGTCTTGCAGAGATCGGCCGAGCTGCCAGGTCAGCACCACACTCCAGAACAGGGACAGGACCGCGAGGGCCACGAGGCCACAGCCGATCCACACCACCTTATCTTGCATCGGAAACCTCCTGTTCTAGGCGTCCGTTTTCCCGGTCCAGACCGGCTGCACACAATAGATCAGGAGCAGGCTCAGCGTGACGAACGGCCCCGGTACGGTCAGCACCGCAATGGTCCGATCCACCGCGCTATAGGGCGGGGTCGCATCGGCCAAGGCAACCACCCCAAAGAGCGTCCACGCCGAGGCGAGGAACAGCGAACGAATGAGCAGCGTCCTATCCACCGGCCACCTCTCCCTTTGTCCGTGCGCTCTCCAGTGCCCGGACTTTTTTTGCGGGAAGGCGGCCGCGCCGCTCCGGCGCCGCATCCTTTCCGTCCGCGGCGTGAGCAAAATAAATTTCGCTCACGATCCGTTGCCCGTTCGGCAGCCGAGTGAGTTGGACCACCACTTCAACCACCGAGCGGATATAGTCCTGGATTTCATCCCGCCGCAGGCCCAGGCCTGACTGCATCACCATGAGCGTCAGCCGCTCAAACGCGGCGCGGGGCGAGTCCGCATGCAGCGTGGAGATCGAGCCGGGATGACCGGTATTGACGGCGTTCAAGAATGTGTAGGCTTCCGCGCCGCGCAGCTCGCCCAGCAGAATCCGATCCGGCCGCAGCCGGAGGCTGGCTTCGAGCAAATCTTGAATGGATACCTGCGCCTGGCCCTGGCCGCCCTTGCTGGCGATCATCCGCAGGACGTTGGGCTGCGGTAATTCCAGCTCGGGGGTGTCTTCGAGGGTGACAAGCCGCTCTTCCTCGGGAATACCCTGGGCCAAGGCATTGAAAAAGGTCGTCTTGCCCGTGCTCGTGCCCCCGACAATGAGGATGTTTTTGCGGCCTGTCGTCGCCACCCGCAAGAACTCGTGCCACTCCCGCGCGGCCGCCAGCTCGGCAAGGCGCAGATCGAGCGAAGAGCGATGGTCCGCCGCCGTGAGCCGCACCCGCGCAAACGCGCCGGCCTCGGCATAATCATCGAGGCTGAGACGCCGGACGACTTGGCGGCGGATGGAGAAGCCACCGCCGTCGATGGCGACGGGGGGCAGGACGACTTGTATCCGCTCGCCTGTCGGCAACGCGGCTGAGAGCAACGGCTTGCGCTCATTCACCGCTTGGTGCGATCCCGCCGCGACCTGGCCGGCCAGCAGCTTGAGCGAATCGCCCGTCATGTCCGGCACGTCTTTGCGGGTCATCCCGCACGCCCCCTGCTCCTCAACCCACGCCTCCCCTGGGCGGTTGACACAGACCTCTGAGACATTGTCCTGATCCAACCAGGCCTGAATCGGCCGTAAGAACTCCTTGAGATACACGCCGGTTGCGGGACCGCCCATGCCTACTGCTCCCTTCGGGCCATTTCGACTGCCTCAAAATCCAAATCGCGGGCCACGATAATGTTGATCCGCGTCCCCTGGTCAACATGAATGGTCGGCGGAATCCGGATCGAGTCTTGGAGCGCCAGCTCGGCCGCTCGATTGAGGCCCCTGGGCCGGCTCTGAATAATCGTCCGGTCGCTGTCGTCCCCTTGCCGACGCGCCGCTTCAATGCCCAGCTCAATCCCGCCGTCAATAATGCTCAGCAGGACCGCCGCCCCGAAAATCTCAAAAAAGTGGGTGTCCACGTCCCCTTCGAGGCCGGCCCGGCCGAGCTGATCCGTGCCGGGGCTGTTGATGAGGATGGACGCGCCATCGGCGCGGATGATCCGGGTCCAAATCACGAACACCCGGACCTGGCCGCGCCGAATATCCGACTGGTAGCGGCCGACCAGGCGCGAGCCTTTGGGGATGAGGAGCTGCGAGCCATCGTGTGAATACACATCGGCCGAGTTGAGCGCTCGGACCATGCCCGGCAGGGTCGAATTGATCGCCGTTTCGAGCACCCCGGCTATCGTCGTCCCTTCCGTGATGGTGTAGCCCGTCGTCCGCAGCAGTCGGGCGGAGACGGCCTGGGTTTCTTCCACCGGCCCGACATTGCCTACCCGGATGCTGGTGTCGGCCGCCTGTGTCAGTGCGGCACCGTCGGGCGGTGGACCAGCGGGCGCGGCCGCCGGCGTGATGGCCGCGCCTCTCATGGCCGCGGCGCTGGAGAAGGCCAGCATTTTCGAGCGCCGGCGTTGATCCTGCTCTTGTTGCAGGCGGCGCACCCGCGCGAGCAGAATCCGCA
>WTHE01000133.1 GCA_011523315.1 Candidatus Binatota bacterium | reverse complement strand
AAGCCGAGCTGTTCGGAGCGGATGACGAGGTCGAGGGTGTCCTGATAATAGCGGCTCTCGTCCTGGCGGTCCTGGAAAAAGTCAAACAGGGAAAACAGCCCGAATTTCATACTGCGTCCTTTTCTTGCCAGATGTTGTTGCTCATTGCGTCTTGTGGACAGACACCCGGACGGGGCGTCTGTACTAGAACATGCCCGAAATCCTGCCGGTCGCGTCCATCTTCATGCCCAAGGCGGCCGGCTTGGCGGCCAGGCCCGGCATGGTCAGCATGTCTCCGGTCAGCGGCACGCAGAAACCCGCTCCGGCCGACAGCCGAATCTCGCGCACCGACAGGGTAAAGTCGCGCGGCCGGCCGTAGCGCTTGGGATCGTCGGACAGCGACATCTGGGTCTTGGCCATGCAGACCGGAAAGTGGCTGTAGCCGAGATCGTTGATGCGTCTGAGATCGGTCCGGGCGCGCGGCAGCAGGCTGATGTCGGCGGCGCCGTAGATCTTCTGGGCGACGGTCCGAATCTTGTCCTCAATCGGCATCTCCGAGGGGTACAGAAAACGCGGGCTGGGTACGTCTGCCTGACACGCTTCGACAATCGCCTCGGCCAGGGCCAAGCCGCCCTGGCCGCCCTGGCCGAACACGTCGATGACCGTGGCCGGGACGCCCAAGCCTTGGCACTCGTCCACGATGAGCTGGAGTTCGTCCGGGCTGTCGGCCGCAAAGCGGTTGACGGCAATGACCGGTTGCAGGCCATAGGTGCGGATGCTCTCGGCGTGCTTGGCCAGATTGTCCATGCCCGCCTTGAGACTGGCCAGATCGGGTTTGGTGACCTCGGCAACGGGCGTGCCGCCGTGCATTTTCAGCGCTTTGGCGGTGGCCACCAGCACCACCGCCGACGGCCAGATGCCGGCCTCACGGCACTTGATATCCAGAAACTTCTCGCCGCCCAGATCGAAGCCGAACCCGGCTTCGGTGACCACATAGTCGGCGTAGCTGAGGGCCATGCGGGTTGCCAGCACACTGTTGCAGCCGTGGGCGATGTTGGCGAACGGGCCGCCGTGGACAAAGGCCGGCACGCCTTCGACGGTCTGGACCAGATTCGGTTTCAGGGCGTCCTTGAGGATGATGGCCATGGCGTCAGGCGCCTGAACGTCGCGGGCCAGGACCGGCTGGCGTCGGCGGGTAAAGCCGACCACAATCCGCGACAGACGTTCGAGCAGATCGGCCGGGCCGCTGCTCAGTGACAGAATGGCCATGATCTCGGACGCGGCGGTGATATCAAAGCCGTCCTCGCGCGGCACGCCCATCAGCCGGCCGCCCAGACCCAGGACGATCTGACGCAGCGCCCGGTCGTTCATGTCCATAACCCGCCGCCAGCGAATCTGGCGCACGTCGCAGTCGGTCTGGCCGTGAAACAGGGCGTTGTCGAGCATGGCGGCTAACAGGTTGTGGGCCGAGCTGACGGCGTGGATGTCGCCGGTGAAGTGCAGGTTGATGTCCTCCATCGGCAGGACCTGTGAGCGGCCGCCGCCACAGCCGCCGCCTTTGACGCCGAACACTGGTCCCATCGAGGGCTCACGGACGGCAACCGCCGCGTTTTTGCCCAGCCGCGCCAGGGCCTGGCCGAGGCCGATGGTGGTGGTGGTCTTTCCCTCACCCGCCGGGGTTGGGGTGATGGCGGAAACGAGAATGAGTTTGCCCTGGGGACGGGAGGCTGCGTCCGACAGCGCTTCGAGCCCGACCTTGGCTTTGACCCGACCGTAGAGTTCAAGATGTTCAGGGGGAAGGGATAAGCGGGCCGCGATGTCCTCAATCGGTTTGAGGCTCACGGCTTGGGCCACCGCCAGATTCTGCTCACGGCTCATACGGCTGATTCCTTTCAAAAACGGACGCTGATGCCCTCCGAGCCGGAAGACTTCCCCGTCCGTCTGTCTGGTCTCTGCTGCCGGATTGTCCACCCGGAGGCAAAGGCTTGTCAAGCAGGCAGCGCGTGATATACACAGGGCCGCCGGTACGGCAGCCCACGGAATTCGGAGGAAGCATGGCAGCGGCACGGGGCGACTCGCATCGCGTACGGAATCTGGCGCTCAGCCTGGTCGTCAGCGGCGGGTTTCTGTACCTGGCCTTTCGGAATGTCGAACTCGACGAGCTGGGCCAGGCCCTGGCCCGGGTGGATGGCGGCTGGCTGCTGGTGGCGGTGATCGTCAGCCTGCTGATCATGGTGTTCCGCGCCTGGCGCTGGCAGCTGGAACTCCGCCCCCTCGAACATGTGCCGGTCGGTCGGCTGTGGGTCGTGACCTCGGTCGCCTATATGGCCATCAATCTGCTGCCGGTGCGCCTGGGCGAGATCGTCCGTCCCTGGCTGCTGTCACGTCGCTCGGGCGTGTCATTCTCGAATGTGGTCGGCAATCTGGTCGTCGAGAAGATGATGGATTCGATTTGCATCGTCGTGTATATGCTGGCCGGCCTGCTGTTCATTGAAAGCCTGCCCGTATGGGTCCGCCAGGGCGCTCTGGTCCCGGCCACGATTGCCGGTGTGTTCGTGTCCGTGGTCGTGCTGTTCTGGTGGAAGGGCGAGGCGTTCGTTGATCGCTGGGTACTCCGCCTGCTTCCGGCACGCTTTGGCGGTCGGGTCAAAGGCATTCTGGCCGCCGTAACAGCCGGGATGCGGATTCTGCCCAATCCCGGCCTGCTGCTGACGGTGTTTGTAGTCTCGCTGGCGCTGTGGTTTCTGCCCATTCTGTCCAGCTACATCATGATCCGCGCCTTCGATCTGAACGCCCCGTTCAGCGCCGCCCTGGTGGTGTTTATTTTTATCGGCTTTGGCACGGCCCTGCCCAACCTGCCGGGCATGATCGGCCCCTATCAATATGCCTGTCAGCTGGCCCTGGGGCTGTTCGGGGTCAGTCAGGTGGACGGGTTAGCCTACGGTATAGTACTGAACGCCGTCCAGTTCCTGACTCTGGTGGCCCAGGGTCTGTGCGCCCTGCCGATTGCCGGGGTGCGCTTTGCCGATATTCGCAAGGCCGGTGATGAGGTGAAGCTGGAAGGCGCGCCAGCCAGCTAGTCCCGGCGCGGCCCAAGGCGGCGGGCGTGCAGGAAAAAGCGCAGCCGCAGACCCATCGCCAGCAGCAGATAGACCAGCCACAGACCGAGCAGGCCCTGCGTGGCGAGCCCAGGCAGGAGCTGCTGGCCGGTGGCTGTATGCAGCCCCAGCACGCCGGTGCCGACGAAATTGAGAATCCCGGCCCAGTGACCGATCGGGTTGGATACCAGGACAACGCTCGTATCGCGGTCTGACAGCAGCCAGGAGTCCAGCACGTACTGGCCGAAGGCCGCAGCCACGGCCGTCGGAATCCACCACGGGACCGTCCCCAGGTGAACCAGGTAGCCGAGCGTGACCAGCAGGAAGCTGATATCGGCCAGGTTGTCGAAGATTTTTCCCCGCCCGGAACTCAGGCCCAGCGTCCGGGCAACCGGCCCGTCGCAGTAGTCGCTGGCGCAGATGAGGAGGAACAGCCCGGTTACCAGCCCGGCGTTCAGCAGGCTTGGCCGGCGCCAGCCGGTGTCGATGGCGTACACAAAGAGCGGGGTCAGGACGAGCCGCAGGCCGGTCAGCACGTGGGCAAAATTGAACGGTCGCCGGTCAGGCAAGAAGAGCGCTTTTCTGTTGACAGACTGCTCTGTCGCCATAGCTCCCAGTGTAGAGGGAAAA
>WTHE01000056.1 GCA_011523315.1 Candidatus Binatota bacterium | reverse complement strand
AAGGGTCTGAAAACCAGCCAAATCGAGCAAATTCTCGGTTATAAGGTCAGCGATGAGGTCATTCATCGGGATGATTTGGCTCTTGTGTCGGACACGTGATAACAGGGAACCTTGAACAGCACGATGAGGAGAGTGGTATGGACCTCGAACACATGGTCGTCGATATGTGCCAGGCGGCAAAAACAGCGGCCCGTGGGCTGGCCACGACCTCAAGCCAGGCCAAGAACGAGGCCCTGCTCAAGTCTGCGGCCGCACTGCGGCGGGAGAGCCAAATACTTCTGGCCGCCAACGCCCAAGACGTTGAGTCCGGCCGCGGCAACGGCCTGTCTGCGGCCATGCTGGATCGTCTGACGCTGACCGAGGAGCGCATCGAGGACATGGCGAAAGGTTTGGAGATTATTGTCGATCTGCCCGACCCGGTTGGCGAGACAGTGGCGATGTGGCGGCGTCCCAACGGCTTGGAGATCGGTCAGGTCCGAGTGCCGCTGGGTGTGGTGGGGATTATTTATGAATCGCGTCCGAATGTGACGGCAGACGCCGCCGGCTTGGGGCTCAAGGCCGGCAACGCGGTCATTCTCAAGGGCGGCTCCGAGGCGTTTCGGACCAACGGCGCCATCGTTGATGTCCTGACCGCCGCGCTCGGCGAGGCCGGGCTGCCGCCCGCTGCGGTTCAGCTCGTGCGATCGACTGACCGCAAGTCGGTCGGCGTCTTGCTGCAACAGGACCGCTTTGTGGATGTGATTATTCCACGCGGCGGAGAGGAACTCATTCGGGCGGTGACCGAGCAGTCCTCCATTCCGGTTATCCAGCACTTTTCGGGCCTGTGCCACACCTATGTGGATGCGGCGGCCGATTTGGACAAGGCCATGCGGATCACGCTGAACGCCAAGACCCAGCGGCCCTGGGTGTGTAACGCCATGGAGAATCTGCTGGTCCATCAGGAGATTGCCTCTCGCTTCTTACCGCCTTTTGTGGAGACGCTTGAGCAGGCCGGCGTCGAGGTTCGCGGCTGTGAGCGAACCCGGCACATCGTTCCCCACGTCACCGCAGCGACCGAGGCGGACTGGCAGACCGAATATTTGGATCTGATCCTGTCGATCAAAGTCGTGGATTCGCTCGATGAGGCCATCGGCTTTATTAACGATAACGGGTCTGGCCTGGCTGACGCCATTGTCAGCGAGGATTACACCAACACGCGGCGTTTTCTGCAGGAAATCGACTCGGCAACCGTGTATGCCAACGCCTCGACCCGCTTTACCGACGGCTATGAATTCGGGTTTGGGGCCGAGATCGGCATTTCGACCAACCGGCTCCACGCGCGCGGCCCGATGGGGCTGCGGGAGCTGACGACGTATAAATATCTGATTTACGGGGACGGCCAGGTCAGAGAATAGATCCCTATGCACGTCGGCATCTTTGGCGGCACATTTAACCCGATCCACCTCGGCCATATCCGCAGCGCCGAGGAGATTCGCCAGACCTGCGCCCTGGACCACATTTATTTCGTGCCTGCCGCCCGCCCGCCGCATAAGGCTGCCGGTGAGCTGGTGTCGAGCCGGCATCGGCTGCGGATGGTCGAGTTGGCCGTGGCCGATGAACCGGCCTTTTCGGCCTCGGCCGTAGAACTCGAACGCGCCGGTCCGTCGTACTCGGTCGACACGATTCGTCACTTTCGGGCCATGCTGCCGGCCGCCTCGCTGTCTTTTATCCTGGGGCTCGACGCCTTCCTCGCCATTCAGACCTGGAAAGACTATCGCACCATCCCCTGGCTATGTAACCTGATTGTCACCTCACGCCCCGGCACGCCGCGCCCGCGTTGCCCGCTTCCCGTTGATTTTCAGTCTGTTTTTTGCTACGACCCGGGGCTACGGATGTACACCCACCCTTCACAGTCCACCCTTGTTCTCCGCGAGATCAGCGGTCTCGATATCTCAGCATCAGCAATCCGACGGGACATTCGAAACGCCCGGTCCGTCCGTTCCCTCGTCCCGCCGGCGGTGGCGGCCTATATTGCAGACCACGATTTGTACCGCAGGTGATGGTGATGTCAGCCGCTGTCTTGTGTTGTCACGAGAGGACCGTATTTTGAACGATCCGAGCTGGGAAAAAGCTCTCCAGTGCGCCCAAGCCGCGCTTGACAAAAAAGCCTACGACCTCGTCGCGCTCAAGGTCAGTGCGCTCACTCCGGTTGCTGATTATTTCCTGGTGTGTACCGGCCGCTCAGATACCCAGGTGCGGAGTATCTTCGAGGCTATTGGAGACGCCCTGGCGGCCCAGGGCCTGCGCCCCTTGGCGGTCGAGGGATTTGCCAACGGACAGTGGATACTGATGGATTTTGGTGACGTGGTCATCCATATTTTCTACGAGGACGTCCGGGAGTTCTACAATCTGGACGGTTTGTGGGCCAACGCACCCCGGTGTGAGTTGCCCGAACCCTACTCCAGCCAAGCCCAAGACCTCAAGCTCGCAACGGCCTGAGGAGTTGCCCTGCGCCGTGGCGTTGCCCTGTAGGGGGATGGGAATTGGCCGGCGGTGTTTGCCGGAGAGATTCTATGGCTCGTACTTCTACGCCGACCGAAATTCTCTACTACGGGAGCACCCGCCAGGAACAGTACTGGGAAAACGAAGATCAAACCCTGCGGATTGCCCGCAATATCTCCTCGCCGATGTGGCTGGCCTACCGCAAGCAGAGCGGCACCTATCAGCCATTTCCGGCCCGACCCCGCACGGCCGCAGCGCGAAAACGCGGTCGCCACGAAGAGACCGAGAGTCTGCCCCTGGCCGGACGCAGCGCAGAAGAGGTCGTCAGCCAGCTCAAAAAGTTTCATAAGCTGCGGTTGTTCCTCGAGCAGCGTTTGCGGAGATGGATGAACAAGAGTTCGGGGGAACGGGTGCTGGCCTTTCTCGACCCCAACCAGGGCGGCGCGCCGGTGATGACCGACCCCGGGATTCCGCAGTCCCAGCAGGGCCACCTCCACAAAGGGAACTAGGGACGCTTGTCTGCGGGCCGGCCCCTCAGGCCGCCAGCTGCGGGCTGGGCGGTCTCCACTTTTCCCTCCCTTCGGTAAGTCACCACCAGTGTGTTTGCGTCGGCTCATAGTCGCGACTCTTTGTCTTGGGGGTGATCGGTGGTACACAACGGGGTATGGAAAAAGAGGCGGTGGAGGCCAAGACGCAACGGTTTCAGCACAAGATGGATCAGCTGCGACCGATCTTGGCGGATCGCAAAAAGGTCTATGCACAAAAAAAAGTGAGCGGCCGACGGCTCAGGAACGGGAGCATAGTGGTGGGGCTCGGTCTGGTCGGCTCGGCGTTCCTGGCCGTCTCCGTATACCAGTCCCCCCTGCTCCGCAGCCCTGAGCTTGCCTCCCCGAGTCCAGCCGTTCGCCCGGCCGTGTCCGAGGTACAAGAAAAACCGGCTGAAGCGGTCGTGGTCGTGAATCCAGCTGCGGCTACTCCGGCTGAAGAGCCCGGCCTTCCACTCGGGCTCGCCTCCGCCGGGGAAACCGAATCCAGCCCGCCGTCTGTCGCCAGCCTGAGCTTTGCCGTCCCGCCGGCGGCTGCAGCCCAGGCTCCAGCCGCCGAAGCCTCTCCTGCCGAGACGCCGCCGACCGCAGCAAACGGGCCGACGGATGCGCCGGCGGCCCGGATCCGGGTCGGCCAGAGTCTGAGCTGTCGGGGAGTCCAAGCCCACCAGTGCCGCCAGCCCCAGTCC
>WTHE01000567.1 GCA_011523315.1 Candidatus Binatota bacterium | reverse complement strand
GGCCCGCTGGGCCGCCGACAGAATCTTGACCGCCTCGCCCAGGATCACCGATTGGTCGCCCTCCAGGACGACCGGGACATCCTGCATCGCTTCGATGATCGGCCGCAGATACAGTTCGAGTTCCGCCAGGGCGACCGGCTGATTGTTGACGAAGATTTCTTTCTGGGGGGTGACCGTGACGATGATCTGGCGCGGTTCGGACTCGGTTTCCTGGACCCGCGGCAGATCGATCGTGGCGCCCGACTGGACCATCGCCACGCTGGTCACCATGAAGATGATCAACAGGACGAGAAAGATATCGGTCAGCGGGGTGATGTTGATCTCGGACATGACCTCGTCACGCCCGCCCCTCTTTTTGGGACCACTCATGGCCATGAGATTGTCTCCTTTTTCCTGAGCCCTAAGCGGCCTGGGCCGCTTCTTTCCTGCCGATGCGGATGGCGTCGATGATGCGGTCGGAACCGATCGTCATGGCCGTGTCAATCCGTTCCAGCTTGGTATTGAAATAATTGTAGAAGATAACGGCGATGATGGCGACCGCCAAACCGAGCGCTGTGGCCACTAATGCCTCGGAAATACCGCCGGCCACGACGGTAAATCCGCCGCTGCCCTCGACCGCCATTTGCTGGAAGGACTTGATAATGCCGATCACCGTCCCCAGCAGGCCGATAAACGGCGCGCTGACACCGGTGGTGGCCAGAATCCAGATCGCGCCCTTGAGCCCTTCGGACTCTTCGAGACGACGCTCGTCGGCCAGGCTCGACAGCTGCTCTGGGGATTCGTCCCGCTGGCGGGCGATGATCTCGCGGAACACTCGTCCGGCGGGTAATTTGTTATCGGCCTGGCTGGTCTCCAGGGCGGTGTTGAAATCGCCCTGCTGCAAGGGACTCACCAGGTCCCTGGCCAGATGCAGGGTTTTCGTCATGATCCCGCCCAGGTTCCACAGCCGCTCCAGAATGATCGTGATACACACCACCGACATGATGATGAGCGGGTAGCTGACATACCACCCCTGATGAATCATATCCATGACGCTTAAACCTTCCACGGTCTGTCCTCCTATGGTTAAAAAGCGGATGCTTGGCTTAGCTGTTCATCCTCGTCCGCTTTTGGGTTACTGACCCAGGTTGCCCTCCTCAGCCGAGGAGGCAGGGTGCTGTCTTGGTTCACCGAAGCTGTCTTGCATATCAAGTTCGTGCAGAAATTGTTTGAGCCAGTCGATCTCGGCTTTGAAGTGGACCAGGCCGTGTTCAATGATCTTGGCCTGGGTGAGGGTGGCCTTCTTCTGGTCTGTCCAGTAGCTGTGTTGTTCGACAACCCAGGCCAGCCGCTTTTCCGCCCACTCCAGGTGTTTGTTCAGGGCTGTGCGCAGTTCGTTGGGGCTGACGAAATGCCCGAAGGCCAAGGCTGTGTTGATGGGGTCAAAGACTTTTTCTCTGCTCTCGGTGTCAAACAGCAGGCGGCGCAGTTCGGTCTGCAGATACTCGCGGCCGGTCGCCGTAATCTGGTACACCTGGCGTGTGGGGTAGCGCCCTTTTTGTTCGGCCCAGGCTTTCTCCACATAGCCGGAGCGTTCGAGTTGGCCAAGGTTGTAGTATAAGGACCCCCCGCTCAGATTGATGTAGGTCGCGAACAGCCGCCGTTCGACCTCCTGACGCAGTTCATAGCCGTGACACGGTCGCTCGGACAGAAGACCCAGGATGACGAGATGTACGCTCACAGAATACCTTTCTCAGAATAGTTTGCGCAGACTATACGGGTTGGAAGCAATAAAAAGACACTCTCAACAGGCAATGCGCGAAAATGGACCCGATAGTAGACGACGGTGGCGATGAAAGAGACCCGATATGGGTGATCGTCACGGCTTTGAACTGAGGTTTTGCCTTCTTCAAAGTAGTTTAGGCAGACTACATAGAGAAAACTTTGGCGTTTGTCAAGAAAAATTTTTGCCAACGCCGTATTTTTTTCGGCGCACGGCAGGACTCACGGCAGGCGGTCTTTCTGAATCACCCCCCGCTCGTGGAGGAGATTGAGAATGATATCGAGGCTGTGGTCCCACAGCTTGACCTTGAGCTGGTCGTACAGGGTGAAGTTGGCCAGCCGCAGCATGGGCTGGTCGTCGACAAAGTCGATGATGTTGATGCAGCCAAAGTCCTGCTCGATGTTGAACACGCGCCCGTCGGTGATGCCCAGCACGGAGGCCAGCAGGGCATTATTGCTGCCGCCGTGGGCGACGGCCAACAGCGTCCGCCAGTCGGCCTGGGCGAGGACGCCGCGCAGAAACCGCTCCGTGCGTTCCCGGACCTGACGGAAACTCTCACCACCCAGATACGGCTCGTCCCAGCCGGTGGTCGGACTGGTAAAGAAGCGCTGAACGGCACGAAAAATGTCGGTCAGGTCCTGGCTGGCGGTCAGCTCCTCGCTCGGCGTGATCTCCGCCAGGTCAGGCTCCAGGCTGACCTCAAGGCCCGTTTCGTCGGCAATGATCCGGGCCGTTTCGTGGGAACGCGACAGCGGGCTGGAGTAGATGCGGTCGAGCCGGACGGCGCGAAACAGCAGGGCGGCGGTGGCGATTTGTTCCCGGCCGCGCTCGGTCAGCGCCCCGTTGCCGATCGCCCCCTCGTTGGCGACCCGCTGGTACAGGGTTTCCCCGTGGCGCATGAGATAGATTCGGCGGCGTTCCATGAGCGTGTCTCCTTCAGACACCCGGCAGTGGGCCAGGGTCGAGAGCTGGCGGATCGGGCGTCTCCGAAAAGACGGCCGTCCCAGGCCGATCAGACACCGGTGAAGTGATAGGTCAGCTCCAGGCCGAAGACCCGACCTTTCATCAGCGGTGAGAAGGTGCCATCGGGCTAATACGACTTGGCGAAAACGACCCGCCGCTTGCTGGCTTGGCCGCTCAGCACGCAGCTGCCCTCCTCTTCCGGGGCGTCGAGCGGAATGCACCGGATCGTGACGTTCAGGTCATTCTTGATCGTCTCTTCGACATCGGGCTGGCCGTTCCAGTGGCTGAGGGCAAAGCCGGCGTGGATCTCCGGTTTGTCCCGGTTTTTTGGGGTAAAGAAGTCGTACAGGTCGGCTTTTGAGTCAATGCGCTGCGTATGCTGATCGCAGAAGCGGCGGGCGCGGTCAAACAGGCCGTGCTGGATGTCGTCGAGTTGGGCGCTGACCGTTGCCACAAACTCGGCCCGCGACTGGCTCACCCGCTCCGACTGTTGTCGGTCGCGGCGGCCGACAAAAACCGTGTTGCCTTCAAGCTCCCGCTGTCCGATCTCGAGTCGGATGGGCACGCCTTTTTTAATCCACGACCAGACCTTTTCTCCGCCCGAGGCGTCCCGCACGTCAAGTTCGACCTGCAGGGGCTGGTCGTCGTCAAAGGGAATCCTCGTCTCATCCTCGCTCAGGGAGTCAGGAGGATTCCCTTTGTAGCGTAGCGCCCGCAGCTCCTGGGCCAGGCTCTCGCAGTAGGCCAGGATTGCGGCCCGGTTTGTATTCTTGCGCAGCAGGGGCAGAATCACGACATGCCGGGGGGCCAGTTTGGGCGGCAGAATCAGGCCGTTATCGTCGCTATGGGTCATGATCAAGCCGCCGATGAGGCGCGTCGAGACCCCCCACGAGGTGGTCCAGGCGTAGGCGTCCTGGCCGCTGGGGTCGGAGAAGCGAATCTCGGACGAACGGGCAAAGTTCTGGCCCAGAAAATGTGAGGTGCCGGCCTGGAGCGCCTTGCGGTCCTGCATCATGGCCTCAATGGAATAGGTGGATACAGCGCCGGGGAAGCGCTCGCTCAGGGTCTTTTCGCCTTTGATAACCGGAATCGCCATGTAACGCTCGGCAAAATCGGCGTATACGCCCAGCATCCGGGCAGTCTCCTGCTGGGCGTCCTCGGCGGTGGCGTGAACCGTGTGGCCCTCCTGCCATAGGAATTCGGCGGTGCGTAGAAAGATACGCGGTCGCATTTCCCAGCGCACGACATTGGCCCACTGGTTGATCAGCAGCGGCAGGTCCCGGTAGGACTGCACCCACTTGGCGAACGTTGCCCCAATAATGGTCTCAGAGGTGGGGCGAACCACCAGGGGCTCGGTCAGCTCTCCGGACGGGACGAGCCGGCCGTCCGGCCCGGCCTCCAGCCGATGATGGGTCACGACCGCGCATTCTTTGGCAAAGCCTTCGACGTGCTCGGCCTCTTTTTGCATGAAACTGAGCGGAATGAAGAGCGGGAAATAGGCGTTTTGATGGCCGGTGGCCTTGAACATGCCGTCCAGGACGCGCTGAATGTTCTCCCACAGGCTGTAGCCCCACGGCTTGATGACCATACAACCCCGGACCGCCGAGGTTTCTGCCAGGTCGGCGGCCCGAATGACCTGCTGGTACCACTCGGTGTAGTCTTCGTCTCGGGTTGGAGAAATCGCCGTCTTTCGGGCTCGGTTCATGCCGCTCCTCCGTGTCTGTCAAAAGAGGTGAGTCTCAGCGTTCACTTGCGTGAGCGCTGAGCAGGGCCTCTGCCATACGCAGGTCGTCTGGAGTGGTAATCTTAAAATTCCGCCGCTCGCCAGGCACAATCTGGACTGTCCCACCGAATTTTTCAATAAGCGCCGCGTCGTCGGTGACCTGAATCGCCTCATCCAGGGCACGTTGGTGAGCCGCTCTGATCAGCGGAACACGGAAGGTCTGGGGGGTCTGGGCCAGCCACACGTCCTGGCGCGACAGCGTCTCGACCACCGTCCGAACGGGAGAGATGAGCGATGATTCCGTGCTGAGGGGAGTCTCATCGTCCACCTGTTCAACACGTTTGAGGGTATCGGCTGCGGGCACCGCAACCAGCGCCGCCCCGGCTTGGCTGGCAACTCGAATGCTGGCGTGAATGACGTCCGGACTGATGAATGGGCGGGCGGCGTCGTGGATTACCACGATATCGCACTCGGCATCCAGCGCGGCGAGGCCGAGGCGAACCGAGTCCTGGCGTTGGGGGCCACCGTGGGTCAGGCGTATGGCAGACCGAAACGGCCCGTGGGCATTGAGCAGCTCTCGGCACAGCGCTTCGCGCTCAGGAGCGACCACGACAACGAGGCTGGACAGCAGTCGTGCCCGGTCGAGGCTGCGCAGGGTATGGACCAGGAGGGGCAGCTCGGCCACGGGCAGGAATGGCTTGGGCACCCGTGTGCCCAGGCGTTCGCCCTTGCCGGCTGCAACAATGACCGCGTTGGCGTGCATGGCAAAAACAAAGGCTGGGATATTCCCAGCCTTTGCCGTTCAGAGTGAATCGAGAACAGGGGTGAAAACTCAGTGGGCGAAGATGGTTTTCAGATCATCCATGATCTTCTCTTCGGTGTGGGCACTGGCGATGGACAGCTCTTTGACGAGCAGGTTGCGGGCTGTGTCGAGCATTTTCCGCTCCCCAAACGACAGCTCTTTGTCGGCTTTCAGCACAAACAGGTCGCGCAGCACCTTGGCGATTTCCAACACCGAGCCGGTTTTGATCATCTCGGTATACTCGCGATAGCGACGGTTCCAGGTCTGTTGATCGACTTCGACTTTTTTGGTGCGCAGGATGCGATAGACTTTTCTGACCATTTCCTTGCTGATGACCGGGCGGAGACCTGCCGCTGCCACGTTGGTGGTCGGGATCATGATGGTCATGTCGCTTTCCAGGATCCGCAACACGTAGAACTTCTGCTCGTGGCCGGAGATGCTTTTCGCCTGCATCCCCTCAATCACCCCTACACCATGGCCAGGATAGACGACCTTCTCCCCAATCTTGAACATCGGCTTCCCTCCTAGCGGCACTCAGGATCGGGAAATGGTAACGGATTCGGGCGCTGTCGTCAAATTTCTAACTATCCGAAAACAGGCAAGTTTTTCAAAATGGCAGTTCAATCTCGACCACTCTGCCGTGCCCGATCTGCGATCCGACCCAGGCTGCAAGACGCGCTCTCAAGTACTTACTGCGGAACATCTCATGGATTCGTTCCGTTTCTGCCGGGTCGTCGATGAAGCGGGCTGTGCCACTGAAAGCAAGATCTCCAATCTTCAAGCCTATCTGACTATTTTTCCTCAGGTTTCGATACCAGGCGGTTTTGCCGTCATTTCCGGCCTGGATGTACAAGCGGTCGTGCTCATAAATGAACCAGATCGGGATGGTGCGCGGCTGGCCGCTTTTTCGGCCAATCGTCGTGATCTCGACAATCGACTCCGAGGCGTGCGCCTCAAGGGCTGGCCGGCTGGGACTGGTCTCCTGGGCCGAACTCGGCACCGCCCAGCCGGCCAGTATGAGGGCCAGGCCGCAGCATAGCAAATGCCGACCAAATCGTGTCATGGCTTCCTCCTGTCAGGCGTGTCGGCCAAGCCGGGCTGTCGCCCGATCCCCCCATATTGCCGTTCTGGTCCGCTGACACAATCCCACCGAGCGATTTAGTTCCCAAAGGACACAGAGTGTGGTAGCCTTTGGCGACTTCATTTCCCACAGGAGGACTCCGCATGGCTACCCAGTATTACTTTCATATCGCCAATGAGGCCATTGAGGTGCAAACCGGTGCGCACGCCTCGCCCAATATCACGATTTCCATGAAGGAGAGTGATTATCTGGACATGATAAACGGGAAATTGAACGGCCAGATGGCCTTTATGAGCGGCAAGCTCAAGATCAGCGGTGATATGGGGCTGGCGATGCGCCTGCAAGGGCTGTTCACGGCCCGCGGCTCGGATGATCCCGAGGTGACCTCGGTCCAGCAGGTGATTGATGGCTCGGCCGATAGCTTCAACAAAGCCGGCGCAAAAGGTATGGACGCGGTTTTTCAGTTTGACCTGAGCGACTGAGTCGTCGCCTCCCCGCCCAAGTCCCCATGCCGACCCACACCCTGATTGGCCTGATGTCCGGCACCTCGCACGACGGGATTGACGCCGTGCTGGTCGATATCAGCTTTGCCCGCCAACGTTTGCAGACGCACCAGCGCATGTTTCGCGCGTTTCCGTATACCCGCCCGGTTCGTGAGCGTTTATTGCGGCTCAGTCAGGGCGCTGCGGTGCCAGCCGCTGAGGTCGCCCAGGTCAATGTGCTGCTGGGCGAGCTGTTTGCCAAGGCCGCCCTCAAGCTGTGTCAGGCGGCCGACCTGTCGTGTGAGCGGGTGACGGCGATCGGGTCGCACGGCCATACGATCTACCATCAACCCCGTCAGCGACCGGGCCCCGGCTCCACCTTGCAGATCGCTGAGCCGGCCGTGATTGCCGCCCGGACAGGCATCACGACGGTGGCCGATTTTCGGCCTGCGGACGTGGCCATGGGCGGGGAAGGCGCTCCTCTCGTCCCGTATGTCCACTACGCCTTGTTTCATCAGCCCCGGCGGTCGGTCGCCGTTCACAATATCGGCGGGATCGCCAACCTGAGCTATCTGCCCGCCCAACACGGGCTTGACGGCGTCCTGGCCTTTGATACCGGCCCTGGCAACATGGTCATTGATGGGGTGGTGCAGGCGGTCAGCCAAGGCAAAAAGCTGTACGACCGCGACGGGCGCTTGGCCCGTCGCGGTCGAGTCCACCAACCCTTACTGGCCGAACTTCTGCGCCATCCGTATTTTCGGCGCCGCCCGCCCAAATCGACTGGCCGCGAGGAGTTTGGTGAGCCGTATATCCGCGACTTTCTCAGCCGGGCGTCGCGGCTGAGCGCCGAGGATCAGGTTGCCACGGCCACGGCGTTGACGGTCGAAAGCATGGCCCGCGCCTACCGCAGGTTTGTGTATCCGCAGGGTGGGCTGGATGAGATCATGCTGACCGGTGGCGGAAGCCTCAACCCGGTGCTGGGTGAGTGGCTGGCGCGGGCTCTGCCCCAGGTCCAGGTCCGCAGACTGGAAGACCTCGGCTTTGAAAGTCAGGCGCTCGAAGCGCTGGCCTTCGCGGTACTGGCCTACGCCACGCTGCACGGCATGCCGTCAAATGTGCTCGGGGCAACCGGCGCCCAGGCGCCGGTCGTGCTGGGCAAAGTGGTGCCGGGACGCAACTATCGCACTACTCGGCTCCAAAGAGGAGGGTAATTCCATGCCGAAACGTGTCGTTATCATTCCTGGCGATGATGCTGCCCCGGAGGCGATGGCGCCGACGCTCGACCTGCTGAAGAGTTTGGCCCTGGATATCGAGTTTACCGAATTCCCCATCGGACAAGACGGGGTTAAGCAGTACGGTTCGCGACGGGATTTTCACCAGGCTTTATGCCGAGCGATCGATCAGTCTGACACGACCCTGTTCGGATCGACAAACGGCACGACCGGTGGCATCAGTTATCTGCGCTGGGGCAAACAGACCTATGCCAACGTGCGTCCGACCCGTTGGCTGCCCGGCTTCCAGAGTCCCTTGAAACAGCCCGAGGGCATAGATTTGGTCATCGTGCGGGAGAACCTCGAAGACCTGTATATGGGCATTGAGGGAGACCTCGGCGTGCTGTCGGCCCTGCCCGAGACGAGTGTGACCAGCTATTTGACCAAAAAACCCCTGGATACGACGCCCGTCGGCAAATTCGCCATCAAGGTGATCACCGTCCAGGCCACCCAGCGGGTCGTCCGCTTTGCCTGCGAGCTGGCCCGCAAACGCAAGGCCCGAGGCGGCCGGGGCCTCGTCACCTGTACCAGCAAGTACAATATGCTGCGGAGCAGCGATGGCCTGTTTCGGCAGGTCGCCGAAGAAACGGCCAGGGAATACCCCGATATCGAGTATAACCAGTATATTGTCGATGATTTTGCCCACCGTCTGGTGGCAAACCCGAGTCAGTTTGACGTGGTGGTGATGCCGAATCTGTACGGAGATCTGCTCTCGGACGCGGCGGCCGGCACGATAGGCGGTCTGGGGCTAGCGCCCAGCGGCTGCTACGGCGAGAGCTACGCCTATTTCGAGTCCGCCCACGGCACAGCCCCGGATATTGCCGGCCGCAATATCATCAATCCGACCGCAACCCTGCTGTCGGCCGGCCTGATGCTGGAGTATCTTGGCTGGCAGGACGTGGCGGACCGTCTCGAAGCGGCCATCGCCCGCGTCTATGCCGAGGGGCAGGTTCTGACCCCTGACCAGGGCGGCTCGTCCTCAACCACCGACTTTTGTCGGGCGGTCAAAGACGCTGTTCTCGATAGCGAGAGGCGCCCCGGGCGGACCACACCGGCGCGTCAGTGAAATCGCAGGTGGGAAGGTGTCAGCCTCTATTGGACGCTGTTGAGTTTGCTGCGGCCACGTTTGATGACAATCACGTCTTGGCCGTTGACGCGTAGAGTACGCCGGTCGGCCGGGGCCTGGGCCGGCGCTTTGCGGGCGCGGTCTTCGCGCCATTTTTTCAGCTGCTTCTCGAGATTTTTCTGACTCACATATCCTCCCAGTACGCTCTTCTTGATGAGGGATTCATCCTCGTTCACCGTGCCGGTGTCAGGCTCAGCCGTCAATAAACGCTTCGAGGCTCTTGGCCCGGGTCGGATTGCGTAATTTCCGCAGCGCCTTGGCCTCAATCTGACGGATGCGTTCGCGGGTGACCGCGAAGCGCTGGCCCACTTCTTCCAGGGTGTAATCGGTCTTTTCGTCAATGCCGAAGCGCATGCGCAGAATCTGCTCTTCGCGCGGGGTGAGCGTCGCCAGCACTTTGCGGGTTTGCTCTTCGAGGCTCAGCGCCATGGCGGCGTCGGCCGGAGACAGGGTCTGGCGGTCCTCAACAAAATCGCCCAGCGAACTCTCTTCGTCATCGCCAATCGGGGTTTCCAGCGACACCGGCTCTTTGACAATCTTGAGGACCTTGCGGACCTTGTCGGGCGGCACCTCCATCTGGGCCGCGATCTCCTCGGGCGAGGGTTCGCGTCCCAGCTGCTGGACCAGATAGCGCGAGGTGCGCAGCACTTTGTTGATCGTTTCGATCATATGGACGGGGATGCGGATCGTGCGCGCCTGGTCGGCAATGGCGCGGCTGACCGACTGGCGGATCCACCAGGTGGCATAGGTCGAGAATTTGTAGCCGCGCTGATACTCGAATTTTTCTACCGCCCGCATCAGGCCGATATTCCCCTCCTGGATGAGGTCCAGAAAGCCCAGGCCGCGGTTGACGTAGCGTTTGGCAATACTGACGACCAGGCGCAGATTGGCCTCGATCAAACGCCGTTTGCCCTCTTGAGCCTGGGCTTCGCCGCGAGAGATGCTGTACAGCGAGCTGTGCAAGTCCTCGCTGCTGATGCCCAGTTCGGCTTCGATTTTCTGGACCTTGCGCCGCGCGGTGTGGATCACCTGGCTCGCCTTTTGGATTTTCTGGATCTGGGTTTTGCTCAGCTCTTCGGGCCGTCTGACCGCCCGCTGGACGCCGGATTTCAGACCGCGCGACAGAGAAACGATCTCGGACGCCTTGCGGTGGACGATTTCTTCCTGAAAGCGGACCGCCCGCCGGCACTCCTCTATCAGGTCGCCGACTTCTTTGAGCTTGGCGGCAATAACGCCGATATGACGCCGACCGAGGGGGACGCTTTCCAGGGCGAGCTGCGTTTTGTGCTTCACATCGCTCGCCTTTTTGACCGCTTTTTGACGTTCTTTGACCGGCAGGCGTTTGCGTCTCAGCTGGTCAAGCTTGGCCATCTCTCCGGCGATACGTTTCAGCGAAGTCAGCTTGCTGAGGAACAGGGTAATCCGGTGGTCTTCCTTGCCGGCCGCTTCGACCTCGTCGTCGTCGCCAAAAATATAGCGGGGTTCGATTTCTTCCTGTTTGAGCTTTTCGCCCAGAGAGACGACGTAGCGGAGGGCCAGCGGCGACGAGAAGACTTCCTGCTTGATGCGTTTTTCGCCCGCCTCGATCTCTTTGGCAATCGCCACCTCTTCTTCACGGCTCAACAGCGGGATATTGCCCATCTCCTGAAGATACATGCGAACCGGGTCTGAGGTGTCGGTGATCTGCGGCTCTTCGGCCACAACCGTCTCTTCCTCCCAGTCCTCTTCTCCACGCTTGGGAATCTCGATGCTGATATTATTCTCGTCATCGAGCACGTCGGCCGCTTCGACGTCTATTTCCTCGAGGATAGACATGACGCCGTCAATGTCTTCTGCCGGTGCGGCTTTTGGAGCGGAAAGGACATGGGCGTCTGTCGCGGTGCGGGCACCCGTTCCTTTTGAGGCGGAAGGCGGCTTTTTCCTGCTGGTTTCTTTCCGTTTTTCCATAGGACCCCTATATGTGTGATCTGGTGGCACAGTACGGGTGAACGGCGCCGGTAGCAGTCCGGGCGAGAATGAGGGGCACAGAACGTGCCGGTGGAATAGTGTCGCCTAAACGGTACAAATTGGTTAGGAAGGCTCCCCAATTAGGCGCTACATCCTGGTCCGCAATGGAGCGCCCCCCCATCCTAAGAACGCTTGGCCGAGAAGTCAAGAGACGGATTGGCACCTGGCTCGGCAGGAGCGCCCTCGGTCTGGGCGGTCCTGCTGACGGTCCGGGCCGCGCCAATAGCGGTCGCATACTCGGCGTGGGGAGGGATGCTGAAATCTACGCCACGACGGGGCGTCAGCGCCGCGAGCCGTTTTTTGAACGCCTCCAAGCGGGTCAGTTTTCCGGTAAAGACGATGTGTTCATGCTGACGGGTCTGAGCCGCAAACATGCTCAGGCTGAAGGTAATCCAGGCCACCATGTTGACCAGACCCAGGGCTTTGTCGGCTTGAGACGGGTCGGTCTGGAGTTTGCCGAAATGGCTGGCCACCGCTTTGGCCGGGACAATGCCGACCGGTCCGCCCGCAATATCGCCGACGGTCAGGTCAATCTGGCTTAAATCTCCCTGGGCGGCCAGCTGTTCAAGCGTCTCCAGCTGGGTAATGCCGAGACAATGGCGTGCCAGACCGCGCAGCGTGCCACCGCCTATGCCGGTGCCGCCCAGATGCAGGATCCGGTCTTGGCGTACGGAAACCAGGGCGGTTCCCGTGCCGAGGGAGACGACGAGCGCGTCCGACCGGCCGGCCAGGCTGCTGCCGCCGACCCCGATGGCGGTGATTTCCGGAACCTTTACCACCGGTACGCCAAAGATCTGGTCCGCCAATTGGTGGCTGCCTCCACCGCTGGCGGCAATCGCCCGAATATCGGTCAGTTTGTGTCCGGCACTGTTCAACAGCTTGCCCAAAGCCCCGGCCGCCGCCGCCAGCGGGTCGCCGGTCTCCAGGGTTTCGACCCGGATCGTTTCTTTGTCCAGCAGAACGGCGTCGGTTGTTGACCCGCCAATATCAATGCCGACAATCATAGGTCCGCCTGTCTGACCGTGAGGTCTATCCGATACACCTGTATGGTTTTTTTCCTGGCCGGCTCGTAGTGCTGCCATTTGTCGGCCGGGACCTGTTCGGCCGTCACCCGCCGAAAACCACAGCGCTCGAACAGACGGCTCGCCCCAGCCTGGGAGGTACAGGCAAACACATAGTCCAAACCGGCTGTCCGAGCCCGTTCTATCATCGTGCCGACCAAACGGCCACCGATTCCCTCACCCTGGAAACGGGTGATGGTGTACAGCCCCACGATTTCTCCAGCCTGTTGTCCGGGATAGGGCAGCAGGGCACAGAAGCCGGCCAGCTCTCCGCCCACCGCTCCGAGCCGGGCGCCGTAGCCGTGCAGCAGCAGCAGTACCGTCTCTTGCCGGCTCCGAGGTTTGAGGTAACCCTCGCGTTCGCCGCGCTGGATCAGCCGCTCTGCCTCATGAAAATCGTCGAGCCCCAGCGGCTCGACCCGACAGTAATCGGCCAGCGTCAAGAGCGTCCCCCGCCCCTCATAGGTGAACAGCTCCCGTGCGACATCCGCAGGCCGACACAGTGATACTGAGCCGACTCCACCCTCCAAGGCCGCCCGGACCGAGTCCAACAGCGGGCGGTGGACATCCGGGCCGGCCGCCTGGGGCTGACGCAGGAGTTCGTTCAGCACGCTGCCGTTCATGAAAGACACCCGGCCGCCCCCGGCGCTGAGACCGCCGTCCGGGTCGAGGATGACGAGCTTGTGCACCTTGAGACGAACGGCCAGGCGTTGCCCGGCGCTGCGCCCCTGAGGGGCTGGCCACAGGCCGACAAAGATCGGGCCGGTTCTGAGAACCGTCCACACCTGTTCCAGGACGAGCTTGTCGTCAGCTCCAGCCGGCAGCGAAACGAACCGGACCGCCAGGGCCGTGCGCAGACGTTCCAGCCAGCGCCGGTCCGAGTCGTCGGTTTCGATCAGCACGATCAGCCGCGCTTCATTGCGCGTCAGCTGTTGGCACACCTCGGCCAGCGTCTCGACCGCTGCCGCGTCTCGCAAATCTCTGGCTCGCAGGCTGAACAGGAAGCTCTTGGCGCGAAATTCTTTGAGGTAAAATTCCTGTTCAGGAAACGCAGCGGTTGTTACGGTCTGGCTCATGCAGTTGGCTCATCAGTGAAATACGGTGAACAATGCTTCTTCCTCTGCGGCCGCTTATCCTCATTCACCTTTCGGGTCTGGGCCGGGTCTGGTCAAGCAGGGTCTGGGCGTCTGCCCGGGCCCGGTCATTCCAGACAAAGTGCACATCTGTGGCCGAGCGGGCGAACAGGACCACCAAGTCCCGTACCGGATAGACGCTCAATTGCTCAAGGGCAAGGGCATACACGCACAGCTCGGAGCGGTAGCGGGCAGCCCGGGGCTCGGCCTGCCCGTCAGAAAGTACGTCGTCCTTCAGGCCAACAATGACCCAGGCCCCGTTCTCAAGAAAGGCCAGATCAATCACGCCGTTCAGGACCGTGTCGGTGCGAGACGGCGTCTGGTAGTGCAGGCTGAACGGCAGCTCGGCAAAACATTCCTGGGCGGCACGGGCTCTGCTCAACAGCGGGCTGTTCCAGACCGTGTCGAGATCCGGCTCGGTCCCCCGCTTCAGGGCCATACGGAGGGCGTGACCGAGCGGCCTGGGAGCAAAGGGCAACGATGATCTCTTTCTGATCCAGCGGTTATCATCGTTGCCCTTTTCGGTGTGGTCATGGGCGGCGGGGATGAGAGATCCGACGCTCAGCTCAGACACGGTCGGCGGCCGTCTGCCGTGTTGCCTGATCGCCCGCTGCTCCACCTGCCAGGCTTGGTAGTGAGCCAACGCGGCCTGATCGGGCAGGATGGAGGGGAGTGGCCCTGAACGGGTAAGCCCTGGGCGGTCTGTGGCGGGCATATCGGTTTGCGGAGCTGGGAAGTCCGGCCGGGGGTCGGGGGTCCGGTTCTCGAAGACTCGCCACAGGCTCTGGCCGGTGCTGCCCTCCAACTCGGGCAGCACCGGCACGATGAGCTGGTCGCGGGCCCGGGTTGCCGCGACATACCACAGGCGTCGCTCTTCGGCCTCCTCGCGGTCTCCCTCACGGGACACGACCTCCTGCCAGCCGCGCGTTTGCCAGGCCAGGGAGTGTGGACCGAGTCGCAGCTCAAGACGGCCCTGGGGCTGGGAGAGCCGGCCTGACTCTCCCTCCGCGTGTGTCAGTGACGGCGGTGTGTAGCCGCGTTCGATCAGGCCGGTTCGACTCGGACGGCTTGGGGTGAGGACCGCATCGGCCAGAATCACGACCGGAAACTCGAGCCCTTTGGCCTTATGAATGGTCAGGAAGCGGACGGTCGGATGATGCTCTTCGGCAATCACCGCCTCGCCCTCTTCGGTCGCCTGATGGTGATGGCTCAGAAAACGGTTGAAAGCGCTCAAGCTGCGGATGCCCTGGTCGGCCAGGCTGTGGGCCAGCTCGATCAGTTTGAGCAGGTTGGCCGTCCGCTGGTTTCTCTGCGGGCGGAGCGCGAACAGGGGCAGAAGATGGGTCCGGGTATAGAGTTCGTACAGCAATGTTGACGGGCTGCACTGCCGAGAGCGGGCGTGCAGCTCACGTAATAGCGCAAAAGCCGCGGCAAAACGGTCCGCGTCCGGCAGCCCGTCCGGCAGCGGCCCAGCGGTGTACTGCAAGACTCCCCCCGCCCCGACGAAATGGGCCAGCGCCTCATCGGAAAAGCCGAACAGCGACGACCGTAAACTCGCTACCAGGGCGGTACTATCGGCCGGACTGTCGATGGCGCGCAGCAGGACGCGTAGCTCCTCGACCTCGTCGCGCGTCATATACTGACGCCCGCCCAGAATCTGATACGGAATGGCGGCGTTCTGAAAGGCTTCCTCGTAGGCGTCCATGGCGCGATAGGTCCGAAACAGCACGGCAATATCGCCGGGGCTGAGCGTTTGGTCTGCCTCCCCGAGGCGGTGGGCAAGGAAGGCGGCCACGGTTTGGGCCTCGGCCCGGCGCAGGTCTTCGCGTCTCGGCCGGGACGACAGCCGGGCTGCGGAGACCGGCACGGGGATGACCGCCGGTCCCGAGGCTGGGGTGTCCGCCGGGTTGTCCTGGGGCTCTTCCTGACGGGTTGCTTGGAGTGGCCGGTATTGCAGGCCGTCTTCAGCTGCGGCGGGGGCAAAGGCGCGGGAAAACGTGTCATTGATCCAGTCCAGAATCGGTGCCCGGGTGCGGAAGTTGCTCGCCAGACCAACAACCTTGCCCTGGCCTTCGATGATGGTCCGGACGAGCCGATAGACGTCTAAATCGGCGCGTCGAAAACGGTAGATCGACTGGTGCGGGTCGCCGACCAGAAACAGTTTGCCGGGTTTCAGCACGACCTGGCTCCAGTCGCGCGCCCGAGGCGTGTGCTCGGCCAGAAAAAAGACAATTTCGGCTTGCAGGGGATCGGTGTCCTGGAATTCGTCTACCAGAAGAAAATCGAATTTGTGCTGAAAATACCGCCGAACCTCCAGGTTATCGGCCAACAGGTCCCGGGTGGAGAGCAGCAGGTCGGGAAAATCCAGACACGTTCTCTGGCGTTTCGTGTCGTCATACACCGCCAGATAGCCGCCCAGCCAGCGGACAAGCGCAAGCGTGTGGTTGTGCACCCAGGCTGCGCGGGCCTGGCGGTGGGCGACACGCAGCTGGGCAAAACAGCTGCGGACCTCGTCCAGGCTGGAGGCCGGGCGCCAGTGCGTTTTGTTGCCAAGCCGCTCCGAGAGGTCCAGCGGGTTGTACAGCAGCCGTTCCCAAAGCGGGTCAGCGTCGTGGTCGGGCAGCTGTTGGCTGAGAGCCATCAGCTGCACAAAGGCCCGGTCGCTCGGCTCGCTGCACGCGGACCCGAGCTGGGACAGCCGCTCGGCAGCCTGCCGAAAGGCGTGCCGGAATTGTGGCAGGGGGGAGGCCAGCGGCTCGGGCAGGAGCGCCAAACAGTCACGCTGCTCAACCACGAAGTCACGCAAGGCCCGCACATGGGCCAGGCTGAGACCGGCTCGCAGGGCGGTTCTGAGGCTGTCGGGTCTCGACTCCATCTCTTGGGCCAGCCAGTCCCGCCAGGTTTGCTCCTGAATGACCCGCCTGCCGACCCCATCCAATATGCCGAAGTTCGGATCGACCCGTGCCTCAAGAGGCCGCTCGCGGAGCAGCAGTGCGCAAAAGGCGTGGACAGTCAGAATCGAAGCTCGCTCAAGCTGCAGACGAGCTGCGCGCAGATTGTCCCGTTCCGCCTGGCCGAGTTGGGTGCCCAGGGCGGCGTCAATCTCGGTTCGTAGCCGTATGCGGAGTTCGGTCGCCGCCTTTTCGGTGAAGGTAATGGCGGCTATCCGTTCCAGACGGCTCCGACCGGTCCGCAGCACCGTCAGCAGCCGCTGGAGCAGCACACTCGTCTTGCCCGTGCCCGCCCCGGCTTCGACCAGAAAGCTGGTGTCGAGTTCGGTCGCCGCCCGCTGACGTGGCTCGGCGTCCGTCTCGACTATTTGTTGCGTGCCGTCGGCCACGCTCTCTCCTCAGTCAATCGCGCCCAGCTGGTGCAGCACGGCCCAGCGCGGGTCGTGGCGCTTGTGGCGCATGCGTTGCTCGACCTGACTGCCGCAGATGTCAGGAAAAGGACACGGGCGACAGGTGTCCGGGTGTGGAAAAAAGCAGCCCGAGCGTATTCCCTTCAGGATGATGGTCAGGATCTGCCGCAGCACACCCGCCGCCTCCGGCCAGGTCTCTGAGCTGAAGGCCGGAGCCGGGGTGTGGACCCGTTGACCCAGCCCGACATAGCCGGCCGATTCCCATACCAGGTCGGGCCGCAGGCTGCGGGCCGCAAACAGATACAGCGGGAGTTGCAGGGCTGTGCCGCGGGCAAACCGACCGCGCGGCGCGCGGCCGGTCTTATAGTCAATGATCCGAGCCTGTGGTCCGGCGCTGGACACATCGATCCGGTCAATCCTGCCCCGTAGGCGAATAGACTCCCCGTCCTCCAGACTGAAGCTGACCGACCGGTCGGGAAAAAATCGCTCCTCAGC
>WTHE01000497.1 GCA_011523315.1 Candidatus Binatota bacterium | reverse complement strand
TCCCCCTGCGCTGGCGCGCCTCCCCCTGTGCCAAAGGGGGACTGAGGGGGATTTTCCGGACGGGAACAAGGCGCCATTTCCTCTCACACGCCTCAGCGACACGCGGGCATGACCTTGTCGGCAAACAGCTCCATCGAGCGCCGAACCGTGGCGTGGTCAACCAGCCCGCCCTGGTTGAAGTAGCAGATGAATTCGGTGGTCTGGAATTCTTCCTGCAACGCTTTGACCCGCTCAATACAGTAGGCCGGGTCGCCAAAGATCCCACCAATTTTCTCAACCCCCTCGTAGGACACCCGCTCAAGACGCTCCCGGAGCTGCTTATACGCCTCATAGCCCTTGATTGTCGCCCCGGCCAGGGGCTTCACCACCTCACTGGCCATCTCAAAGAAGTGCATCAGACTCTCTTCGCATTCCTGGCGCGCCTGAGCCCGGCTGTCCGACACATGGACCGGAAAGGCCAGCGCAATGTCCTGCTTGACCCCGGCCGGCAGCGCGTCACGGTGCGTGGCCAGATACTCGCGCAGCTTGTCGGGCGGATTGATCAGGGGCGAGGCAAAGATCGGCAGGCCCTGTTTGCCAGCCAGGATAAAAGTATCCGGACTATTGGCGGCAATCCGAATCGGCGGATAGGGCTTCTGAACCGGCTTGGGCGTCAGGGTCAGGTCGGTGACCTGATAATACTTGCCCTGATAGGTCAGCTTGTCGCTCGTCCAGGCCTTGAGGATGGCGTCCAGGCATTCCTCAAAGCGCTCCCGACTCTCCTCCTGAGGCACGTTATAGCCGGAGAAATACACCGGAGCGGCCCCCCGTCCGACCCCGAACTCCAAACGGCCGCCGCTCAGCACGTCGGCCGTGGCCGCGTCCTCGGCCATTTTGACCGGGCTATGCAGGGGCAGCAGCGTCACTGCGGTGCCGAGCCGGATGCGCTTCGTGCGTTGGGCGGCGGCTGACAGCACCATGAGCGGCGAGGGCAGACACGAGATACCGGGAATAAAGTGGAGTTCGCCCAGCCAGGCCGTGTCCAGTCCTAACTCGTCGCCCAGTTCAATCTGGGCCAAAATATCTTCATAGCGTTGGCTCTCCGATTGCCAGTCGGCACGTGGGAGCTGATCAAAAAATCCAAAACGCATGTTCTCCTCCTTGGTGTGTCAGCGGACGCATAGCCCTAGGTCCGCAAGCGCGCATACACGTCGCCCGAAGCGCCGTCCGGGGGCAGGTTCTTGAGTTGAGCCGCCATGTCGTCAGGGCTGAGCCACGAGGCCGACTCCAAACGGTAGGATTCGCCCAGGGCAGCCGGTTTCCAGTTAAACGTATACGTCCCCAGCTCGCCCAGGCGCGCAATGCAGCCCAGCGCGGTATCCAGGGCGGCCGGAATGTACTCAAAGGACAGGGCCGGCAGCGGCTGGGACAGGCCGCGCAGCACCTCCAGTTCGTATCCCTCAACGTCGATCTTGCAAAACGCCGGTCTGCCGTACTCGGCGATCAGGCGATCAAGCGTGGTGACCGACACGCTGACGCTGGTATCCCAGCGCACCCAGGCAAAGGACTCGACGCGCTGGACCGTGTCGATCCACTCTCGCGACAGGCTGCTGACCGTCGGGGTGCGTTGGCTCACATGCAGGGCCTGGGTGCCGGGGACCGCGCCGACCGCCTGTTCAACCAGGGTGATGGACGGATGACGGCGGTAGCAGCGCTTCAGGAAACGCATACACGCGGGCTGCGGCTCGACCCCAACCACCCGCGCGCCCAGGCGCGACCAGACCCGTAGCTGGTTGCCAACGTGGGCGCCGATATCAAAACACAGGTCGCCGGCCTGGATGAACTGGGCGTAGAAGCGGGCCAGCTGGCGGCCGCGAAAGGGAATCGCGTAATACATGAGCAGCGAGCGCAGCAGGCCCAGCTGTCCCGCACTCAGACCGAAGCGCATCCTGATCGTCTCGTTTCCTCCTGATCCCCGCCCGAGTCGGGATCAGGACTGCCACCGTCTATCCCTGCCCGCCCTGCTCGGCCAGTTCCGCAACCCGCTCGGGCCGCTCAATCGGTTTCGGAACAACCAGAAAATACAATACCAGGGCCGCGATCAACAACACCCCGGCAATGACCAGAAACGGCAGCGACCAGTCCCCGGTTGCCGCTACCAGAAAGCCGGCGCTCATCGGCCCGAAGATACCGGCAAAATTGCCCGCCCCATTCATCACCCCGGAAATCGTCCCGGTCTGTTTGGCGTCCAGCTCGAGCGGCACCGCCCAGCAGGCACCGCCACCAAGGCTGGCCAGATACATGTACAGGGTCAGACACACGACCGACACCGCCGCCCACGGTACCAGAGCGGCGGCCACAATCATCGGCACGCCCAGCAGGGTACACAGCGCCGGCGCGCGGGCGCGGGCGAAGCGCTTGCTGAAACCGCGCCGCAGCAGCACATCCGAGAGCGTCCCGCCGCTGATTGCCCCGACAAAGCCGGCCACCGTCGGCAGCATGCCCAGCCAGCCCATGGCCTGCATGGAAAAGCCACGCGCGTGCACCAGATAGGTCGGCAGCCACAGGATCACCATCCACAGGCCGTAGACCATGCACAGATAGCCGAACGACAGCCACAGCACCTGGGGAGACCGCAGCACTGCCCGCAGCGAGCCGCCGGCCTGAGGGCGCTCGGCCAGGTTGGCCTCAATCTCCTGGCGCTCGGCGTGGCTGATCCGGGGGTGCTCGGCCGGGCTGTTGGTCGCAAACAGCAGCCACGCCAGCAGCCACACGCCGCCCAGCGCGGCGTTGAAGTAAAAGACCGCCGGCCAGGAAAAGCTCAGCACAATCCAGGTGGTGACCGGATAGGCCAGAGCCTGTCCCAGTTGGGCGCCGGACAGGCTCACGGTCAGCGCCCGGCCGTACTCGTGGCGCGGAAACCAGCGCGAGGCCAGCGCGGCGTAGGACGGGAAGCAGACCGCCTCGAACAGGCCAACGCTGAAGCGGATGGCCAGCATCAGCCCAAAAGCCAGCGCGCCGAGCGGCGTCAGGGCGGTGAACACGGAAAAGCCGATACACGCCACGGCCAACACCCGGCAGGTATTCCAGCGGTCGGCCAGCATGCCGCCGGGAATCTGCAACAGTGTGTAGCCAATGAGAAAGGCCGAGAAGATCAGGCCAAAGCGGGCTTCGTCCCAGCCCAGCGCCAGCATCATGACCGGGGCGGCGACTGAGATATTGACCCGGTCGGCGTAGTTGATCATGCTGCCGCCAGCCAGCAGCCCAACCAGCCGGTAGCGAACGGGCCAGGCCATAGTCTGCCTCCTTTGTGTTCTGCGCGGTCGGCCGGGGGGGGGTACGACGGCGCAAACGCCCGAATCCTACTCCAAGTCGGCTGTCGCGGTCAAAGGAAAAAAACGCCGACTGAGTCCAGAACAAGATTTCGCAGGTTGACAATACAATTCATAAAGTTGACAATAATATACAGTAAGATTGACAAACGGAGACAAAAAAGACGATGCCAGGAACACGGGAGAGAGGCCGAGCAGTTCGGCGCTTTATTCTTGAGCGAGTTGACTCGAATCGTAAGAGTATTGCTCAGCTGACTGCCACCCATTTCGATATCTCTCGTCAAGCCGCCCATAAACATCTCCAGCGTCTTGTGAGAGAGGGACTCCTGACTGTCGAGGGAACGACTCGCAACCGCCGATACGCACTGGCGGTCCTGCATGAAGAATCCATATTCGTTCCATTGACCAGCACGACGGCAGAGGACCGTGTATGGCGGGAGCAGATCGCCCCTCTGCTCTCAGACCTCCCTCAGAGGGCCAAAGAAATTTGGCAGTATGGCTTTACAGAAATGCTGAACAACGCGATCGATCACTCCTCTGGAACAATCGTCTACGTAAGCGTTGAGCGGACGGCCCTGTCCGTCAGGATATATCTCATAGATGACGGGGAAGGCATCTTCCGCAAGATTCAGAGAGAGTTGGATCTGCTTGACGAACGACACTCGGTGCTCGAATTGGCAAAGGGGAAGCTGACGACGGACCCCGACCACCACACGGGCGAAGGGATCTTCTTTACCTCACGCATGTTTGACGAATTTTACATTCGCTCTGGTGAGGTTTTCTTCTCGCACCAAAACCCGATCAACGAAGATTGGATTTTAGAAACTTCTCCTCTATCGGGCACGGGGGTCTTCCTTACGTTAAGCAATGATACGGAGAGGACGACCAAAGAGGTCTTTGACGAATTTGCTTCAGGCGCAGACTATGGGTTTTCAAAGACCGTGGTTCCCGTTCATTTGGTTCGGTATGGAGACGAAGCGCTGATATCACGCTCACAGGCCAAACGTCTGCTGACACGATTTGAGCGGTTCCGCACCGTTATTCTGGATTTTGAAGGCGTCGAGCAGATTGGGCAGGGATTTGCTGACGAAGTGTTTCGAGTCTTTGCACGAGCACACCCAGACACTGAACTCGTTTCAATTAACGAAAACGCTCAGGTCCGAGCCATGATCGGGCGGGTCAACAGTACGGGATGACCCGCTCAGTGTAGTTGATTCGGCAGGCGCGGACAAAGGAAAAAACGGGGCTCGTGCTGTGCCTGTGTCCCATCTCCGGCTGGGACTGAACCGGCGTTTGACATGCTTCTGCACATGCACTAGACGGGGGACAAAGGAGGGACAGCATGGCACGACTCAGTCTGGTTGAGGAAAAACGATTCAGCCCGGAGTATGCCCAGCTCGTGGAACGGGTGCGCGACGCTGACGGCTATGTGAGTTTTCTGAGTATCATGGGCCATCGCCAGGAGGTGGTGGAGCCAATGTGGAAGGCGTATGTCGATATGTTCGAGGGCGGTATCGTCGAGCCGCAGCTCAAAGAGCTGGTCCGCATCAAGATCGCCTATCTGAACGGGTGTCTGTTTTGACAGGGTTTTCGCTATGCATCGGTGATGCAAAAAGGACTGACCGAAGAAAAAATCGCCCAGCTTGAAAACTACCAGGACAGCCCAGCCTTTAGCCCACGCGAAAAGAGCGCCATCAGATACGCCGAGAAGCTGGCCGTTGACCATGATTCGATTGATAACGACGAGTTCTTTATCGGCCTCCAACAGCATTTCTCCGACGCCGAGATTGTCGAGCTGAGCATCGTCATCGGCTTTGATATCGCCTTTGGGCGTCTGTTGCGCGTGTTCGACGCCGATCCCAAAACCTGCGAGCTGCCGGGAACACAGAGAGTGAATATAGCGGAGCCTGCTCCGACAGCGGTCAGAGCCTAGTTCGGCGCGGGTCGCGCCAATCCTGGGGAAAAGGGGCCGCGCGCCCCTACCCCGCTTTCGCCGGCAAGCGGTAGGTGTCCACACCCCCTCCCGCGCGTTCAGTCAGGCGATCTAAGGTCCCGACCTCTTCCTGGGAAACCGCTTCCGGTCGAGATCAGTGGCTACGAATAACTCCACATGCGGCCCGAGCGCCACCGGCGCACCCGGCTTCCTCGCCGTCTGGACAATACGTATCCGGATCGACGTGAACGATGAAAGCGCTCCCGTCCTCATCGAACACTGACAGTGGCCCTTCAGACAGAGTTACGCGCGAGGTGATAGTCAGGAGGTTGCCCTGTCCGTTGTCGTCAACAGTCAGATTTATCAAATCGCCAGCGTGGAAAGGGTGGTTGCCATCCGGACTCGAGTTGCTGTTCGGCCCAGGATCGAAGTGCCCTTTGGCAGCTGAGCAGGGACTGCATTCGCCCGTCTCATGAATATGGAGCGCATGCTGGCCAGCTTCGAGGCCACGACGGACCCGAACGAGGAGATCGACGAGCTTCACTCCCTCGGACGATGGACGCTCCCGCAGGAAGACAGACCCGATCCGCGGTCCCCAAGGATCGTCGCACGAGCGGAGGATAGCGCGAGCCGTGTGCTCCTCAATGTCGATGTCTTGGAGTTCCTCAGCGCGTGATTCCAGAGCTGAGCTTGCAAGGGCGAGCAGGCATACACCGGCCGCGCCAGCTCTGAGCATACCTGTCCCTCTCGACCTCAGCAAACGTTGAACAACCTTCATCGCACTGCCTCCTATGCTGGTGGAGTTTCGACCAGCATAGGAGATGCTCACTCACTGTCAAGGACAAAGGCGGTCCTGGCCGCAACTGGGGAGACAGGGCAATACAGTCCGGGTGGAGCGGCGCGAAGCCTGACCTGAGCAGCGGTGGACGGTCCACCCCGTACCTCACTCCTCCATCGCTGCGCGTCTCTCTTGCTTCCGATTCGCGGACGCAGTAATAACGGAGAGAAGTCAACTCTATCAGGATCGTCGTTTCGACTATGTACGCAGCAACGCTGAAGGAGGGAGAGACATGGCAGAATTTGATGTCGTGATCAAAGACGGGACGATTATCGACGGCACCAAGGTGCCGCGCTACCGCGCCGACCTGGGGATCAAGAACGGCAGGGTGGCCAAGATCGGCCGGCTGCAAGCCAGCGATGCAGCCCGGGTCATTGACGCCAGCGGGCTGATTGTCGCCCCGGGCGCGATTGATCTGCACACCCACTATGACGCCCAGATTCACTGGGACCCCTACTGCACGATCGGCAGCTGGCACGGAATCACGTCGGTGACGCTGGGCAACTGCGGCTTCGGCTTTGCCCCGCTGCGGGCGCAGGATGCCGAGCGAGCGATGCTGGCCCTGTCGCGCAACGAGGCGATTCCGCTCGAACCCATGCAGGTCTCGATCAAGGTAGACTGGGAGACCTTTCCCCAGTACATGGACCGCCTCGAACGGCTGCCCCTGGGGGTCAACATCTCGCAGCTGTTTCCGATTTCGCCGGCCGTGGCGTATGAGATGGGCGGCTTTGACGAGGCCAAAAAACGGCTGCCGAGCGAGAAGGACATGGAGCGTATCCTGCATCATTTCCACGGGGCGATGCAGTCCGGCGCTGCCGGCTGGTCGACCCAGCGCCTGATTTCGCGCGGCGCCCTGCAGCGCGACTATGACGGCACGCCGATGATTTCAGACATCCTGCCCGAGGATTTCTATCTGACCATGGCCCGCGAGCTGGGCAAGAGCGGCGGCGACGGCTTCATCCAGATCACCCAGTCCACGGTCGAGGCCGACCAGTCAGCCTTTGGCACTCAGGGTGATATCGACTTCAGCGCCCAGATGGCCTCGGAGAGCGGCTGCTCGGTGCTGTTCAACGCCATCGTGGTCAACGACCGTTTTCCCGAAGTCCACCAGGCCCAGCTCCAGCGCATCGCCGAGCATAACGCCGAGGGCCGGCGGGTGTTGGGACAGGGTCTGACCACCCGCATGCCGGCCCGGCTGACCCTGGAAGACTGGAACCTGTTTGACGACAGCGAGGCCTGGCGCAACGCCACGGTCGGCACGGTTGAGGAGCGCAAAGCCAAGCTGTCCGACCCGCAGATGCGCAAGGCGCTCCAGCAGGACTTCGACAGCCCGAAATCGAGCGACTTTCTGTTTGGCGAGCTGCCCAAGTTCATCGCTCGCAAGGTGCGCCACCCGGGTCTCAAAGACCAGTACGAGGGTCTGTCGATCTCCCAGATTGCCGAGCGGGAGAACAAACACCCGATTGACGCCATGCTCGACCTGTCGGTGGCCGACGACCTCAGGACCGAGTGGGCCGGCCCGGTCACCGCAGCCAAGGTGGAAAACTTCAAGGAGCTGATGGAGTCCCCCTATGTGCTGCCCGGCGTATCGGACGGCGGGGCGCACGTCAAGTTCATCACCCCGTCCATCTATCCGACCGAGGTCTTGGCCTGGATGTCGCGCGACGCCGGGCTGCTGAGCCTGGAGGAGGCCCACTTCCGGCTGAGCGGGCTGATGGCCTGGGCGTCGTGCATCAAGGATCGGGGCACCCTGCGCGAGGGCAATGCCGCCGATATCATGATTTACGATCTGGACAAGCTGAACGCTCTGCCCGACGAGATCGTCCACGATCTGCCGGCCGGCGAGTGGCGGCGGGTGCAGCGGGCCGAGGGCTATCGCTACATCATGGTCAACGGCGAGCCGATCTTTGAGGACGGCAACTGCACCGGGGCGACCCCGGGCAAACTGCTGCGCGGCGGCCAGGCGCGCTAATCTGGACCTGAGAGAATCGTTTGGATTCTCTCACACCTGTCCTCGGGGAACTTGCGTCCTCGGGGAAGGAGGAACGCTATGGATATGACACAACGGCTCGACCCGGAACTGGCAGCTCCGCTGGACGCCTGGCTCAAGGCCACCGGCGGGGGGATCAAGCTGCACGACATTCCGGCCGCGCGGCGCATGATGGATGAGCTGATCGCCGCCCAAATGGCCAAGGTGCCGCCGATTGAGGGGATCAGTTCTGAGGATCATCAGGCGCCCGGTCCTGAGGGTGACCCCGAGGTCTTCGTTCGGGTCTACCAGCCGACCGACCGGCCGGACAGCCTGCCCGCTCTGCTGTGGATTCACGGCGGCGGCTACGTTCTGGGCAGCGTTGAGCGGGACGACTTCCTGGCCAAACATCTGGCCAGGGTCGGGCAGTGTGTGGTGGCCTCGGTCGAGTATCGGCTGGCCCCCGAGCATCCCTTCCCCGCTCCGGTCGAGGACTGCTACGCCGCCCTCAAGTGGCTGGCAGCCCACAGCGACAATTTCGGGGTGGACCGGTCACGGATCGCCATTGGCGGAGCGAGCGCGGGCGGGGGACTGGCGGCCGGCCTGGCCCTGCTGACCCGCGACCGGGCCGAGGTCGAGCTGAGCTTTCAGCTGCTGATCTACCCGATGATCGACGACCGCAATATCGCCGCCGCCAGCCAGACAACACCGGATACCTTTGTGTGGAGCCGCGAAAACAACCTGATGGGCTGGCGCGCCTATCTCGGTCACGAACCGGGCGGGCCGGACGTGTCACCGTATGCCGCAGCCGCGCGGGCGACCGACCTGAGCGGCCTGGCGCCAGCGTATATTCCGGTTGGCGACCTTGACCTGTTCCTGGACGAAAACGTGAGCTACGCGCAGCGGATGCTGGCGGCCGGCGTGCCCACCGAGCTGCACGTCTATCCGGGCGGCTTTCACGGCTTTAACGGGTTTGCGCCCGGTGCCGAGATCTCGCAGCGCTTTAACACCGAGCGCGACAAGACCCTGAGGCGCATGCTCCACCGCTAAGCGCGACCATCCGTCCCGCCTGACAGGCGGGACGGACGGAGCCGGCTCTCATATTCGTTCGATAATCGACGCGATCCCCATCCCGCCGCCGATACACATGGTGACCAGCCCGGTGGTTTTGTCCTGACGCTCAAGCTCGTCGAGCACGGTGCCGACCAGCATGCTGCCCGTTGCGCCGAGCGGGTGGCCGAGGGCAATCGCCCCGCCGTTGACGTTGACCTTGTCGGGGTCGATGTCGCAGTCTTTGATGACCTTGAGCGGCACGGCGGCAAACGCCTCGTTGATCTCGACCAGATCAATGTCGTCAATCGTCATGCTGGCTTTTTTCAGCACCCGTCGGGTGGCCGGGACCGGCGCCGTCAGCATGATGATCGGCTCAGCCCCAGCCGTTGCGGTAGCCACAATCCGGGCCCGCGGTTTCATGCCGTGGCTGCGGGCGTATTCGGGCGAGGCCAGGAGCAGCGCCCCCGCCCCATCGACGATGCCGGACGAGTTCCCGGCGTGGTGGACGTGCTCGACGTGGTCAAGCTCGGTGTAGCGCGACAGGGCTTTCTGGTCGAAGCTCAGCGTATCGCCCTTTTGCACGTATTTGCCGAGTTCGGCAAACGACGGCGGCAGGCTGGACAGTCCCTCCAGGGTCGTGCTCGGACGTGGGTATTCGTCGTGTTCGAGCACGACCTCGCCCTCGGCGTTCCGCACCGGAACCAGGCTCTTGGTAAGGCGGTCCTCCTGGTGAGCCCGGGCATAGCGCTGCTGGCTCGACACGGCAAACCGGTCACAGTCCTCACGGCTGAAACCCTCGAGGGTAGCGATCAGGTCGCCCGAGATGCCCTGCTGGACCAGCGGATGGAGCCGGCGCAGCTTCCGATTATGCCCGTCGATACCGCCCCGGTCAGCGTTCATCGGCACGCGGGACATGGATTCCACCCCGCCGGCGACGACCAGGTCTTGCTCGCCGGACTTGATGCCCATGGCCGCAAAGTTGACCGCCTGCTGGCCCGAGCCGCAGAAGCGGTTAATCGTCACGCCGGTGGAATCGTTGGGCCACTCCGCAGCCAGCACCGACATGCGGGCGATGCACATGGCCTGGTCGCCGTAGGCGGTGACACACCCGACCAGCACGTCTTCAACATCCAGCGGGTTGAGCTGATTGCGGTCCTTGAGGGCGTTCAGCGTCTGCGCCATCAGTTCCTGGGGATGAATCTCGGCCAGCGCTCCATTCTTTTTGCCCCGTCCGCGCGGGGTCCGAACTGCGTCAATAATCCAGGCTTCGCCCATGACGTCCTCCATACGTTTTGTCTCGAACACGACGGCGGGCTCTCCCGCCCGCCGATAACGGTGAGTGATATTCAGACGATCCCTCCGCGCCGGTCGTCCGTCCACAGGCAGACAGGTCCTGATGCCGAGCGGCACCAGGACAGGGCGGTGACAGGCGCGGTGGGTTCTGGCTCAGTGTGGCGTGAGCGCCATCGCCATCATGACCGACTCTTCGATTTTGGCGATCACGCGGCCGACTTCGCGACCGATCAGATCCATCTTGCGGAGCTGCTCAATCCGGGGCGTCGCCCGCTCAATCTCCCGCTCGGAAAAGATGTCGCGCAGAAAGTCGCAGGCATCGACCAGACAGATGAGGGCGATATCCCTGGGGTCGGGGGTATCGTCGGACAGCAGCGCGTCCTCAATCCGCAGTTTGACCTCACGTTCGACACGCCCGTCAATCGTCGGATAACGCCGCGAACGAAAGACCCACAGGAAGCGCTCGTCCTGGGACTCCAGAATGCCGCGCTCAATCAAACTCGTCAGCGCCTGCCTGCGGATTTCGGTCGTCCCCTGCCCGGCCAGTGTCTCCAGCCAGCTCTTGGTATCCTTAGTCTCGTCGGACTCCGCGATCCGGGCCAGAACCCGGTCGAGCATGGGATTGCCGGTCGGCGTGCGGTCGAGAATCACCAGCTGTTCAGGATCAGTGTCGATGCGGTTGGCAAAGGCCAGGTCCATCAGCACCGCCCCGGCCAGGACATGTTCCACCGAGCCCCCCCGGATCGGCAGGAACAGGCCGTCGTCATCGAGCATCAACAGCATGATCTCTTCGGCGAATGTCAGCATGATCCGTCCTCAGGACTCGACCGCCAGGGCAGCCTCGCGGGTGTCATAGTGATCGAGTATGGTCAGGAAGCCACTGACCTCCATGACCGCTTTGCACGCGGCCTGAAGCGCACAGACCGCCAGCTTACCGCCCTCCTGCTGGCATTTTTTGGCGCCAACCAGCACGGCCCGCAGACCGGCGCTGCTGATGTACTCCATCTTGCCGCAGTCGAGCAGCAGGCGGGTATCGCCACGGCCGACGATCTCCGCAATACGAGTCTCCAGCTCGGGCGCGCTAAAGCCGTCAACACGCCCATTGAGCGCAACAATGACCACCGAACCTTCTGTTTGCTCTTCAATTTCCATGCGATAGCCTTTCTTTTCGATCCCGATCAGACGACTCCGTTTCCGTGCCGGGCGGCACCGAAACCTGCTTGCTACGGAGGAATAGAACTAGCACGGCGACCGGGACACGGCAAGCCGTCGCCCAGGCGACCTGAGGGGGTCTCTCGGGGGCAATCCGGAAGCTTGGCGAGCCGCGTGATTACTGGCAGAATGGCCCGGACTCGGGTTCCTGCACACCGACGTGTTCTCGCTCCGGGGAGAGGAGAAAAGACCGGGCAGGAACCTCACATTCAGTCAAAGAGGGAGACGCATATGCACGACGGAATTCTATCGGGACTGCGGGTTATCGACTGCGGAACTTATGTCGCCGGGCCGGCCTCGGCGACGATCATGTCGGACTTCGGGGCCGAGGTGTTGAAGATCGAGCGACCCCAAGGCGGGGATCTCTACCGTTCCATGTCTGATTTACCGGGATTTGCCCAGGCCGACCTCAACTGGGGCTGGATTCTGACCAGCCGCAACAAGAAGAGCGTCGCCCTCGACCTCGCCTCACCCCAGGGCCGGGACGTTCTCATCCGTCTGGTCAAGACCGCCGATGTGTTTGTCACCAACTACCAGCACCCGCTGCTCGACAAGTTCCGGCTGACCTGGGATCACCTGCAGCCCGAGAACGAGCGGCTCATCTACGCCCACCTGACCGGCTACGGCGACACGGGCGAGGATGCCGACGCGCCGACCTTTGACGCGCTGGCGTACTGGGCTCGTTCGGGTCTGATGATGAGCGTGGTCGGCATGGACGGCACGCCCGGCGGCCCACGCCCGGGCATGGGCGATCACCCGACCTCGGTGTCGCTGTTCGGCGCGATTATGCTCGGCCTGTATCAGCGCGAACGCACCGGACGGGGCCTGAAAGTCGGGACTTCCTTGCTGGCCAGCGGCGCCTGGGCCAACGCCTGTGACTTGCAGGCCAAATTCTGCAACGCCACGTTCCCGGAACGCCGCAGCGACGGCACGCCTCCCAACCCACTGGCGGCCGGCTATCGGAGCCGTGACGGCAAAGCCTTCCTGGCCGTCCTGCTCGACCCGGACAAGGAGTTTCCCAATCTGTGCAAGGCGCTCGGTCAGCCAGAGCTGGCAACCAGCCCGCTGTTTGCAAGCAACGAGGCCAGAACGGAGAATGCGGCTGCCTTGTTCGCCATTTTACAAGGCCAGTTCGAGTCGCGGGATCTCGACGAATGGCGAGTCCTGTTCAAGCAGGCCGATATCAAATGGGCTCCCCTGCCACTGCGCGACGAGGTGGTTGACGATCCGCAGATGCGGGCGGCCGGGGCGTTTGTCGAGCTGGAGTATCCCGGCCACGGCCAGCTGACGACCATCAACAGCCCCATCTTCACCAGCGCCGGCGACAAGCGCACACCAACGGCCGCGCCGCAGTTGGGCGATCATACCGGTGAGATACTGCACGAGCTGGGCTATGATGACGCGGCCATTGCCGCGTTGGTGCGCGACGGGGTAGCAGCAACGGGTGACTGATTGAGAAAACTAACCAGCGCAGTCGAGACCTACCTGACCGAGTTGGGTCAGGTGCGGGCCTCGGGCGGGGCGACCGGCGAACGGTCATATTACGGGCCGCTGGCGAACCTGCTGAATGCCGTCGGTGGCGCGCTCAAGCCCAAAGTGCTGTGCGTCGGCGAGCTCGCTGACCAAGGCGCGGGTCATCCCGACTTCGGCCTGTATGCGGCAAAGCAGCTCCAAAAGAACCGACCCAAGGAAGGCCAAGTGCCCGAACGGGGCGTCGTTGAGGTAAAGGCCGCCAGCGACGACGCGTGGCTGACCGCAGCCAGCCCGCAGGTCAGCCGTTACTGGAGCCGCTACCGCCTGGTGCTGGTCACCAACACACGCGACTTCATACTGGTCGGTGAAGACACCACCGGCCAGCCGGCCACGCTCGAAACCTTCCGGCTGGCTGACAGCGCTGAAACATTCAATCGCTCATTGGAAACGCCCCGCGCCTTCGCTCGTGAAGCCGGAACTGGCCTCGGCGAATATCTGGCCCGCGCCCTGTCACACCGGGCACGGCTGACCGACCCCAAGGACGTGGCGTGGCTGCTGGCCTCCTATGCCCGCGATGCCCTGGCCCGCGTTGAGGCTGCCGACGACGCGCCTCAGCTTACCGCAGTGCGGGCGGCTCTGGAGGAGGCATTAGGGACGCACTTCGAGGGAGAACGCGGCGGCCGCTTCTTCCGCTCGACCCTGGTCCAGACCCTCTTCTACGGCGTCTTCTCGGCCTGGGTGTTGTGGGCACGGTCTGGGAGCGCGGGCGTCCCGCCCGCCTCGTTCAACTGGCATGAAGCGGTGTGGCATCTGCGCGCGCCTGTCTTGCGGGCACTGTTCCAACAACTGTCCGACCCCGGTCGGCTGCGTCCGCTGGGTCTGGTCGAAGTACTGGACTGGACCTCCGCAGCGCTCGACCGGGTAGACCGGGCCGCCTTCTTTACCAGGTTCAGCGAAGGCGAGGCCGTGCCCTATTTCTACGAACCCTTTCTCGAAGCCTTTGATCCCGATTTACGCAAGCAGTTAGGCGTGTGGTACACGCCCGCCGAGGTGGTCCGCTACATGGTGGCGCGGGTAGACAAGGCCCTCAAGGACGATCTCGGCATTACCGACGGCTTGGCAGCGGACAACGTCTATGTGCTCGATCCGTGTTGCGGCACCGGGGCATATCTGGCCGAAGTGCTGCGCCGGATTGCGGCGAATCTGACCGGCAAGGGTCTGGGCGCACTCGCCGGCGCACAGGTCAAACAGGCGGCGCTGAACCGGGTGTTCGGCTTCGAGATCATGCCCGCCCCGTTTGTCGTCGCCCATCTGCAAGTCGGCCTGACCCTCCAAGACCTGGACGCCCCTTTGGCTGATGATGAAACAGAGCGCGCCGGCGTCTTTCTCACCAACGCGCTCACCGGCTGGGAGCCCCGGACGACCAAGCCGCTGCCGTTTCCCGAACTGGAGGAAGAGCGCGACCGGGCGGAGCGGGTCAAGCAGGCCACACCCATTCTGGTCATCATCGGCAACCCGCCCTACAACGGCTTTGCCGGTATGGCGGTGGATGAGGAACGGGCACTGTCGGAAGCCTACCGTGTGACTAAGCGGGTGCGACGGCCCGAAGGCCAAGGGCTGAACGACTTGTATGTCCGTTTCTTTCGTATGGCGGAGCGGCGCATTGCCGAGAAGACGGGTCAAGGCGTGGTGTGTTTTATCTCCAACTATTCATGGTTGGACGGGTTGTCGTTCACCGGGATGCGGGAGCGGTATCTTGAAGCGTTTGACGCCATTCGGATCGACAATCTGCACGGCGACCGCATCATTTCGGAATATGCGCCCGACGGGCGGACCAGCGAAACTGTATTCGCGCTTCCGGGTCAATCGCCTGGCATCAAGGTAGGCACAAGTATCGTCCTGCTGTCGAAAAGAGCCGATGTTTCATCAGACAAGCGCGTCCTATACCGCGATTTCGACCAAGCGCGGGCGGATGAAAGACGGAGGGCATTACTGGACAGCATCGACACTCCCGCAATTGATTCGGGCTATTCAACCTTGAACCCCAATCTTCAACTCGGCCTGCCGTTCAAACCGATGGCAGTTAGCGTTGACTGGTTTGATTGGCCGGCGTTGCCTGAGCTGTTCCCGGTGTCGTTTCCCGGCGTCAAGACCAGCCGTGATACCTTCCTCGTTGATACCGACCTTGACAGGCTCAAGGACCGGATTACCGCTTACTTCGATACAGACCTGAGCCATGACGAGATCGCTCGGCGCTATCCGAGTGTGATGAGAGCTACGAAGCGGTTCGACGCCCGTGCGGTGCGCGACGCACTGCTCACGCGCGGTGGCCCTGTTGAGTCTGGATTCATCCGCCACGCCTATCGGCCGTTTGATAGCCGGTGGCTGTATTGGGAAGGAGAAACCAAGCTGCTGGACGAGAAGCGCGCCGAGTATAAGCCTCATGTATTTGAAGGAAATATGGGGCTGGTGACCCCACAGAAGCAACGTCGGGAATGGTCACCTCCCTCGATAGTCTTGGACATGGGCGACATCAATTATATGGATGGGAGCACCGCTTATGTTCCTTTATGGCTCCGCGACGACGGTATCATAAACGCCGACAACAACGCCGGACGCCGCCCCAATTTATCGCCTGCCGCGCAACGCTATCTCAAACAAATCAGCGCCAGCGTGGAAGACCTGTTTCACCACATCCTGGCCGTGCTGCACGATCCCGCCTACCGCGAGGCCAACGCCGGGGCACTGCGCATGGAATGGCCGCGTATCCCGGTTCCCGGTTGGCCCGATGGCGATACTTCCGAGGCGGCTGAAATCCTCGCCCGCTCTGCTACACGAGGGCGCGAGTTGGCGGCCCTGCTTGATCCTGATACACCCGTCCCCGGCGTGACAACCGGAACCCTACGCCCAGACATCGCCACCATTGCCGTTCCCGCTACGGTAGACGGGCGCAGCATAACCGGCGATGACTTTGCCTTGACCGCTGGATGGGGGCATTACGGCACAGGCGACGCCGTGATGCCCGGTCAAGGCCGCATTGTCGAACGCGATTACACCCCGGACGAACGCGCCGCGCTGGTAGGGGCGACCGGCCGGTCGCCCCTACATGGCAACACGACCTTCGACGTGTATCTGAACGGTAACGCCTTTTGGCGCAACGTCCCGGCTGCGGCCTGGCGCTACAAACTCGGCGGCTATCAGGTGCTCAAAAAGTGGCTCTCCTACCGTGAACGGACGATTCTTGGCCGAGCGTTGATGCTAGAGGAAGCGCTGTACTTTGCAGAGACAGCGAGGAGGATAGCGGGAGTGTTGGTAAGATGAGAATTTTGTGGATACAGCGCGATCCAAAAGTCCCTGAGATCGAATGGAAGCAATGCCAGAAGAGTTGAAATTCGTGGCAGACTCAATCAAGATTCATTCCAACGTGGAGATGGTGTGGGAAAGGGAGAGGCAGTCATGTTACCCGGGAGGAATAGACCGAAAGTGGTATCGCTGTTCAGCGGATGCGGGGGTTCGGACGCGGGCCTTATAGCCGCGGGATTTGATATTGTATTCGCTAACGATATTGTCCCTTATGCGCGTGATCTGTACGAGAGAAACCTTCCAGATACGGATTTCCAATGCAAGAACATCGAAAAGATCCGATCATTCCCTCACGCGGATCTACTTGTGGGATGCTACCCTTGCCAGGGCTTCAGCCAGGGGGGCGCAAGAAAATCGGACCGGAAGATCAATTATCTGTACCGAGAATTCGACCGAGTCCTCCATCAGATACGACCGAAAGCGTTCATTGTCGAGAATGTGCCTGGAATGCGGCGTAGCGACTTCGCCCATTTGTTGCGGAACCAGATAATCCGCTTTCGCTTGGCAGGCTATCGAGTAGTAACCGACCTCCTCAATGCAGTAGATTTCGGCGCACCTCAAGAGCGCCGCCGCATATTCATCGTCGGGATACGGTCGGACCTAGGCCCTTGTTACGAGTTTCCGAAGCCGACTCATGGCCAGGACGGCAAGGCCCCTTTGGGGACGATCTCCGATGCCCTCGCCGGTCTGCCGGATTGGCCAAAAGGTGAATTTTTCGACGATGAGTTCCATTGGTACTACATGTCTCGTAATCGAAGGCGCGACTGGTCGCAGCCCAGCAAAACGATCCTGAGTCATCCCCGTCACATGCCGCTGCACCCCATTAGCCCACCCCTCATCCGAATCCATACCGATAAATGGGTCTGGTCTTATGATGGACCACGGAGGCGCTTCTC
>WTHE01000051.1 GCA_011523315.1 Candidatus Binatota bacterium | reverse complement strand
TGTCAGCTCCGCCACGCAGGCGATTGCCTACATGTGTTGCGCCCTGGGGCTGAACGCCTTTGCCCTGGCCGGCTTTGGCGTCAACCACCTGGATATCGGCCCGCGCTACGCCGGCATTCTGCTCGGCTTTTCCAATACTGCGGGCACCATACCGGGCATCGTGGGCGTGACCCTGACCGGCTATCTGCTGGATGTCACCGGCTCGTGGGGGCTGGTGTTCTCGATTGCGGCCGGCATCTACCTGTTCGGCCTGCTGGTGTGGCTGCTGTTTGCGACCGGCGAGCGGGTCTTCGAGTAGGGGATGATTCTTCTCATGCTCTAAAGATACTCCACATGGCCCACCATCTCTTCTGCTTCCAAGACCTGATAGATCAACATTAAACCATAAATGATCTCACCAATCGTGTTGTCTTGAGTCGAGTAAACAATCCCTCGGTGGACTGTACCTGCTGCTGCCAGACGCAGAAAATCATCATCCTGAGTGAAAATGACGCGGCCTTCTTCTCTCGCCTTTCTCAAATGTTCTTCGTCAGATAGTCCCAGGGTGCCCGCTTCTGGAACAGTCAGGACATCCACACCTCTTCGACGCAGCCCCATCACAACAGCTTTTGAGACATGTTCATCTGTGTAGAACTTAATCTTCGCCATGCTGCTTCTGCTCTTGGAGCTTTTCAGAAAGCTTCGAGGAGGTCTGCTGGCGCAGGGTTTTGACAAATGTTCGACTCTCTTCGAGCGATTGGTCGATCTCAGCCCGATGATCGAAATAGTACGCCAGTGCCGCATACACATCCGCCAACGTCAGATCGTACTCAGTGGCAATCTCATCGACGCTTTTGCCCATGCGCTCGTGCCAGATGACGATATTCTCCACGGTAATGCGATGTCCGGCGATGCGCGGCTTGCCGCCTGATAGGCCGGGGGTAATCTCAATATGCTGATGCAAAGTTTCCGTTGCCATCCGGATTTCCTCCGTTCTTATCTTCACATTAGACAATGCGGTTATCTCGTTACAGGCCGCGTCTAATCTGGAGTTGTTCCCACCACGCCGAACGCCTCACCCCGCCTGCCCATACGCAAGGCCGAACGACATATCGCTCAGCCAGCGCTTGAAGCCCGGGTTGTCCATGAACTGTTTGAACAGCTCGGTGTCATCCTTCATCACCGAGGTCATCACCCGCAACAGCGCCTTGTCGTGCTCAATACGGGCGTTCTGCCTGTCCGAGTTCTGCTGGGCGTTCTTGAAGGCCGTGTCGGCAGCCACCCGCGAGGGAATGGTCTGGGTGATGAGCTGGCGCACCCGGTCGGCGTCTTGCCACGGAATGTCACCGAACTGCTCGTTAAAGACCCGCAGGATGTTCGACAGTCGGTCCAGCTCGGGTTCGGGCAGGGAACCGCCGCCGGTGGTCGGCACCGGCTCGACCTCGGCATCCGCGTCAGGCAGCACGATCTGCTGCATGGCCCGCTTCTCGACCCGGTAGCTGTCCATGTCGATGGCGTCGAGAATGCCCTTGGACAGGTCCTCGTCCTGGGGCGAGGGTAGCTTGGAGACCAGGAAATTCAGGAAGATTGAGCGCTTCTCCCAGGCGGCGTTGGTGTAGGGCAGGACCGACGACAGAAAGGCATAGGTCCGCACAAATCCCTTGGCCTTGCCCTTGAAGTCCACCTGCCCGTCTTCGTCCAAATCGCGTCGATAGGCCGCCACGCAGACATCGAGAATGGGGTCGAGCTGGTCGCGGTCGGCCCCGCCCAGATAGCGCGACACAAAGTCGTCGATCTGCTCCGCGGCATAGACCTGGGCGCCGTCGAGGTCGGCCTGCAAGTCGTGCAGCTTATTGGGGTCGGTCTCATCAGCCAGAATCGTCGCCCGATAGAAGTCGGCAAAGGCAGCGCGGATGGTGTCGGCGTCGTTCAGAAAATCCAGCACAAAGACATCGTGCTTCTTGGGATGCGCCCGGTTGAGGCGCGACAGGGTCTGCACCGCCTTGACGCCCGACAGGGTCTTGTCCACGTACATGGTGTGCAGCAGGGGTTCGTCATAGCCGGTCTGGAACTTGTCGGCACACACCAGGAAGCGGTAGGGATCGGCCTGGATCTTCTCGGCGATCTTGGTGGACGGAAAGCCGTTCAGCGCCGCCTCGCTGACCTTGGCTCCGTTGAACTCGGGCTCGCCGGAAAACGCCACGATGGCCCGGTAGCGGCTCTTGCGCTCTGTCAGATACTCGCGGATGGCGTGAAAGTACTGGATCGCGCGCGCAATGCCGTTGGTGACGACCATCGCCCGCGCCGCGCCGCCGATCCTGTTTTGGGCCAGCACCTGCTCGTGGAAGTGATCGACCATGATCTCGGCCTTGAGACGGATGGCGTGGTCGTGGCCCTCGACAAAGCGCCGCAGCTTTTTCTGGGCTTTCTTCGTATCGAACTGCGGGTCGTCCTCTACCGTCTTGGCCAGCCTGTAGTAGCTGGCCACCGGCGTGTAGTGGCCGAGCACATCCAGGATAAAGCCCTCCTGGATGGCCTGCTTCATGGTGTAGCTGTGAAAGGCGTGGTGCCTGACTGTGCCGTCGGCCTGGGGGTCGGGCTCGCCGAAGAGTTCCAGGGTCTTGTTCTTGGGTGTGGCGGTGAAGGCAAAGTAGCTGGCGTTGGGGAGCAGCTTGCGCGACTCCATCAGGCGGTTGATCTGATCCTCGTAGGTCTCCTCCTCGCCCTCCTCGCCGGCCTCGGACAGCGCCTGGGCCATGGCTACGCTGGTGCGGCCGCCCTGGCTGGAGTGGGCCTCGTCAATGATGATGGCAAAGCGCCGCCCGCGCTGCTCGTTGCCGATCTCGTCGAGGATGAAGGGGAACTTCTGCACGGTCGAGATGATGATCTTCTTGCCGGCCTCAATGAACCGGCGCAGGTCGCCCGAGCGCTCGGCGTAGCCCACCGTCGCTCCGACCTGGGCGTACTGCCGGATGGTGTCGCGGATCTGCTTGTCCAGAATGCGCCGGTCGGTGACCACGATGATCGAGTCGAAGACCGGCGCGGCGTCCTGTGTCAGCCCGATCAGCTGGTGGGCCAGCCAGGCGATGGAGTTACTCTTGCCGCTACCGGCCGAGTGCTGGATCAGGTAGCGTCGGCCCGCCCCGCGTGTCCCGGCGTCGGCCAGCAACCGGCGCACCACATCGAGCTGGTGGTAGCGCGGCCAGACCTGGGTCTTCTTTTTCCGGCCGGTCTTGTCGTCCTTTGACTCCACCACCTGGGCGTAGTTCTCCAGGATGTTGGTCAGGCTCTCGCGGCTCAGCACTGCGCGCCACAGGTAGTCGGCCTTGAGCCCCTTCGGATTGGGCGGGTTGCCCGCGCCGTCGTTCCAGCCCCGATTGAAGGGCAGGAACCACGAGGACTTGCCCTGGAGATGGGTGCAGAAGCGCACCTCGCTCTCGTCCAGCGCGAAGTGGGCCACGCAGCGGCCGAACGCAAACAGCTGCTCGCGCGGGTTGCGGTCCCGCATGTACTGCTGGACCGCGTCGTCCACCGTCTGCTTGGTCAGGCTGTTCTTGAGTTCAAAAGTAAAGACCGGCAGGCCGTTGATGAACAGCCCGAGGTCCAGCGCCCGCTGGGTTTCGTCGCGGCTGTAGCGCAGCTGGCGGGTGACGCTGAAGCGGTTCTGCTCGAAGCGTTCCTGAGCCCTGTCGTTACCAGGCGAAGGCGTGCCGTAGAACAGGTCCAGGTCGTGCGGCCCATGCTTGATGCCGTGGCGCA
>WTHE01000777.1 GCA_011523315.1 Candidatus Binatota bacterium | reverse complement strand
CACATAGGGCGGAAAGCCGGGGGGCGGAGGGACACAGCTCCAGATCAGCAGACCCGCCACCACGGCCCCCAGTAACGTGCGGACGGGTCGGCCAATGCGGCCTGGAGACGCAGCATGGCCGTGGTGCATGGGGTCCAGGGGCAGGAGGCTCACCGCCCGATCTTAGCCACAAGCAGCCGCTCACCGCAACGGCGTTCCCGACCCCGGTGCCCTTGCCCACAGACGGTGGAGGCGTTTTAATGGGCTGCTCCTGCTTGGCGGCAGTCCATGCTATGCTGTCGCCAAGCGTCACAGCACCGAGGGGATGACGATGTCGTGGAAAACCTTGCTCCATAAGATCGTTGGCAGCAGCAACGACAGACAGCTCAAAAAAATGCGGCCGATGGTTGAGGCGATCAACACGCTTGAACCCGAACTGGCTGCCCTCAGCCTTGACCAGCTCCGGGCCAAAACGGATGAATTCCGGGCGGCCATCACCACCGCCACCCAGACCCTGCGCGAGCAGTTGGCCGACGCCCAGGCCCAGCTCGAACAGGAAGCCGACCCGGACGAACAGGGCTACCTCAAGGAAGACTGCGAGAAGATCGAAAAAGAGTTGCGCGAGGCCGAGGCCCAGGCTCTTGATGATCTTCTGCCGCAGGCCTTTGCCGTTGTCCGCGAGACCTCCCGGCGGGTCACCGGCATGCGGCATTTTGATTGTCAGCTCATCGGCGGCATGGTCCTCCACCAGGGACGCATTGCCGAGATGAAGACCGGTGAGGGCAAGACGCTGGTCGCCACCCTGCCGCTGTACCTCAACGCCCTGCTCGGGCGCGGGGCACATCTGGTGACCGTCAACGACTATCTGGCCCGCCGCGATGTGCAGTGGATGGGGCCGATCTTCCACACCCTGGGCCTGTCGGTCGGCTCCATCGTCCACGATACCAGCTTCGTGTTTGACCCCAGCCATGTGGTCAAGGACTACCGTTTTCTCAACCTGCGTCCGGTCAGCCGTCAGGAGGCGTACCGGGCCGATGTGACCTACGGAACGAACAACGAGTTCGGGTTTGACTATCTGCGCGACAACATGAAGTTCAGCGACGAGGACTACGCCCAGCGCGAGCCCCATTTCGCGATTGTCGACGAGGTCGATAATATCCTGATCGATGAGGCGCGCACACCGCTGATCATCTCCGGTCCGGCCGAGGAATCGACCGAAAAATACTACGCCCTGAACCGGGTCATCCCCCGGCTGCAAAAAGACCTCGATTACGCGATTGACGAAAAACAGCGGAACGCCACCCTGACCGAAGAGGGGGTGTCCAAGGTCGAGCGCATCCTGAGGGTCAAAAACCTGTACGATCCGTCTGAAATCGGCACCCTGCACCACGTCAGCCAGGCCCTGCGAGCCCACGCCCTGTTCAAGCGCGATGTCGATTATGTGATCAAGGACGGCGAGGTCGTCATTGTTGACGAGTTTACCGGCCGCCTGATGCCCGGCCGGCGCTGGTCCGATGGGCTCCACCAGGCGGTTGAGGCCAAGGAGGGCGTGCGCATCCGTCAGGAAAACCAGACCCTGGCGACGATCACCATCCAGAACTATTTTCGCATGTATCACAAGCTGGGCGGCATGACCGGCACGGCCGATACCGAGGCGGTGGAGTTCAAAAAGATCTACAGCCTCGACGTGGCCGTCATTCCGCCCAACAAGGGCCTGTCGCGCCAGGACTTCCCGGATATGGTGTACAAAACCGAGCGCGAGAAGTTTCAGGCTGTTGCCGATGAGATCGCCGAGTGTCACCAGCGCGGCCAGCCGGTGCTGGTCGGCACTGTGTCGGTCGAAAAATCCGAGCGGCTCAGCAAGCTGCTCAAAAAGAAGCACATCAAGCACAACGTCCTGAACGCGGTCAATCACGAGGCCGAGGCCAATATCATCGCCCAGGCCGGCCGTTTTGGCGGGGTGACGATCGCCACCAATATGGCCGGTCGGGGCACCGACATTCTGCTCGGCGGCAACCCGGAGTTCCTGGCCCGGGTCGAGATCGAAAAAAACTGGCTGAAAAAAGCCGCGCCGGCCCACACCAAGACCAAGAGCTATGAAGAGAGCCTGGAAGAGCTGCGCGAGGCTTACAACGCCGCCCTGGCCAAGGCGCGTCAGCGCTACGAGCCGGACTGGAAACCCCACGAGGAGGCGCGCAACGCCGCCCTGTCGCGCCTGTCCGAGACCTACCGGCCCTTCCTCCACGCGTCCCTGCAACACGCCCGGGCGACCTATCAGGGTCTGACCGCCCAGCTTGATTTTGCGACCGACGCGCCTGCCGCAGATGTCCTCGCACACTACACCCAGGCGTGTGAGACGTATGAACACGCCCTGACCGAGTACGACAAAGTCGTTGGGCCGTGTCTGGCCGAAGAGCGGCGCGAGGCGTATGAGACCGTGTGTGCCGATTACGCCGGGCTGCTGGCCGAGGGCGTGTCAGCTCAGACGGCCGACCGTCTTGAGCTGCTGCGCGGCCGCTACGAGCGCATGCTCGACGAGTACAGCCAGGCGATCGTGCGGATGGCCGAGGTCGCGCTGAGCGACAATGGCGAGGTCAGCCAGCAGTTCGAGCAGGCCCGGCGGGCGCATCAGGAAGCCCAGCAGGCGTATGACGCGGCCGATCAGCTGTACGAAGAAAAACGCCAGCCCTACGAGGCTGCGGTGGCCGAGGCCGAGCGGGTGTACGAAGAACAGCGCCGCGAGCGGGTCAAGGTCGTCGAGGAAGTCCGCGAGCAGCTCGAAAAGTCGCCCGAGGTCTACCAGCACGCTTTTGACGCGGCTCAGGCCAGCTACCAGGAGACGTGTGCCGAAGAACGCGGCAAGGTCGTGGAGGCCGGCGGGCTGCACATCCTGGGGACCGAACGGCACGAGGCGCGACGCATCGACAACCAGCTGCGCGGCCGGGCCGGCCGTCAGGGCGACCCCGGCTCGTCGCGCTTCTATCTGTCGCTGGAAGACGATCTGCTGCGTATTTTCGGGGCCGACCGTATTCAGGGCATCATGGACCGGCTGGGCATGGAGGAGGGCGAGCCGATTGAGCACGGCCTGGTCACCCGGGCCATCGAGAACGCCCAGGGACGGGTTGAGGCGCGCAACTTTGATATTCGCAAACACCTGCTCGAGTATGACGATGTCATGAACAAGCAGCGCGAAGTCATCTACGACCAGCGCCGCACCTTTCTGACCGGCGAGGACCTGTCGGCCGAGGCCCTGGAGATGATTGAGGACACGGCCGAACAAAGCCTGGGTGTCTATCTGTCCGACGACCTGCCGCCGGAAGAGTGGGATTGGAAGGCGCTGGACGATACCCTGTTTCGGCAGTTCAACTTCCGGCTGTCGCTGAGCGAGGAAGACAAGCGGAACGCCGACCCCGACGACTTGCGCCAGGACATCCACGACCGGGTCCTGGCCATGTACCGCGAGCGGGAGGAAAACTTCACCCCGTCGGTCCTGCGCTATTTGGAGAAGGTCATTCTGCTCCAGACCGTCGACGCCTTGTGGAAAGACCATCTGCTGTCCATGGATCACCTCAAAGAGGCCGTCGGACTCAGGGGCTACGGGCAGAAAAACCCCCTTCAGGAATACCAGAAAGAAGGCTTTGCGCTGTTCGAGCAGCTCCACGACCGGATGCGGACCGAGGTGGTGGAAAAACTGTTTACCGTCCAGATCGCCCGCCAGGAAGACGTCCAGAAGATGGAAGCGCGCCAGGCCGCGCCGCGT
>WTHE01000427.1 GCA_011523315.1 Candidatus Binatota bacterium | reverse complement strand
TCGGGTCGCCCGCCAGGCGTTTCAGCGCGGCGACCTGTTTGAGGTCGTACCCGGCCAGACCTTTTTTGAGGCCTGTCCCTCGCCGCCCTCAGAGCTGTTTCGGCGCCTGCGGGAGCGCAACCCTTCTCCCTACGGTTTTCTGATCAACCTCGGCCAGGCCGAATACCTGGTCGGCGCGTCGCCCGAAATGTACGTCCGGGTCGAGGGCGACCGGGTCGAGACCTGCCCGATTTCCGGCACAATCGCCCGAGGGCGGGACCCGATCAGCGATGCCGAACAGATCCTGCGGCTGCTCAACTCGCGCAAGGACGAGTCCGAGCTGACCATGTGTACGGATGTTGACCGCAACGACAAGTCCCGGATCTGCGAGCCGGGCAGCGTGCGGGTGATCGGCCGGCGGCAGATCGAGATGTACTCGCGGCTGATTCATACCGTCGATCACGTCGAGGGTCGGCTGCGGCCCGAGTTTGACGCCCTGGACGCGTTTTTGGCCCACACCTGGGCGGTGACGGTCACCGGCGCGCCAAAAGCCTGGGCCATGCAGTTTATTGAGGATCACGAAAAATCACCCCGCGCCTGGTACGGCGGGGCCATCGGTCTGCTCGGCTTCAACGGCAACATGAATACCGGCCTGACCCTGCGCACGATTCGCCTCAAAGACGGTGTAGCCCAGGTCCGAGCCGGGGCCACCCTGCTATACGACTCCGACCCGGACGAGGAAGAGCGCGAAACCCACATCAAAGCCTCGGCTTTTCTGGATGCCATTCGGCGGCCGCGTGACAGCCGGGGCGAGCGGCCGCTGGAAATCGCCCGCCCAGGCCGGGGCAAACGCATTCTGCTGGTCGACCACCAGGACTCCTTTGTCCATACCCTGGCCAATTATCTGCGTCAGACCGGGGCCGAGGTGCTGACTCTGCGGGCCGGTTTTCCGCACCACGAGTTCGAGGCCCAGCGGCCCGACCTGGTCGTCCTGTCGCCCGGGCCGGGCCAACCCTCGGATTTTGACGTGTCCAGCACCCTGACGGCCGTACTCGAACGCCAACTGCCGGTCTTTGGCGTGTGTCTGGGTCTTCAGGGCATCGTCGAACACTTCGGCGGTGAACTGTCGGTGCTGCCCTACCCCATGCACGGCAAAGCCTCGGCCATCCGCGTGTTGGGCGGCCGGATTTTTGAGGGGCTACCGCGCGAGCTGACGGCCGGCCGCTACCACTCGCTGTTTGCCCGCAAGGACCGCCTGCCCGACCAGCTGCATACCACCGCCGAGAGCGACGATGGGGTGGTCATGGCGGTTGAGCATCACGAGCTGCCGATTGCCGCCGTCCAGTTCCACCCCGAGTCGATTCTGACCCTGGATGAGGACTACGGCCTGCGCCTGATGTATAACGTGGTGGCCCGCCTGTGCAGCGACACGGGCTAGTGCGTTTCACGTTAGGCTGTAGCCCTGCCGGACGCGATCCGGCAGCCCTGCTTCGACTTCGCTCCGCTACGCTCAGCACGAACGGGAGGCCGTTGGGCCTGAGCGTCAGGCGCATCGCGCCTGAAGTCGAAGGGCTACACCGCATCGTTATTTGCGCTAGCCCTCGGCGCCTCAAACTCTCACTGCTTCTTCCGGGCCGCTATTTGCCCCCGCCCAAAGCCTGGCTCAAGGCCTGACGGTAGGGATGGGTGTCCATGTAGATCCGCAGGATTTTGAACTTGCCGTCCTCATCGAAGGTCCAGAAATTGAGGTTGTTCATCTCGAGCGGGATGCCGTCCGCAGTCTTGCCGACCAGGCGTAGGGGCGCGACGAGCTTGTTGCCCTCAATCACGATATCGGTCGGGCCGGCATGGTAATCCACCAGGCTCGACACCAGCCGCTGATAAAAAGACCGCAATGCCGCCTTGCCCTGAATGCCCTCCTGTCCGGTCATCGGGTTGATCAGTTGCGCATCGTCGGCGAATAAGGCCAGAATTCCTTCGACATCGCCCTTGGTCACATTCGCGAAATAGGCGCGGGCGGCGTTCTCCATGTGCTGCTCAGCTGGACTGCGTGGCATGTTTGCCTCCTCGTGCTGGCTACTCCAGTCCCATTATTCCAGTGTCGCTGCCCTGCATATACTCCCGCAGGCAGCGGGCGGTGTATGACTGCTGGCTCTGGCGCATGACATCCTGGGGCGGGCCGCAGGCCACCACCCGGCCACCGTCCAGGCCGCCTTCCGGGCCGAGGTCAACAATGTAGTCGGCCTCTTTGATGATGTCGAGGTTGTGCTCAATGGTGACGACCGTATTGCCCTTGTCCACCAGACGGTGCAGGGTCGTGATCAGCTTCTCAATATCGGCGAAGTGCAGGCCCGTGGTGGGCTCGTCCAGGACGTACAGGGTCTTGCCCCGAGACTCCTTGGCCAGCTCGTAGGCCAATTTAATGCGCTGAGCCTCGCCGCCGGACAGGGTGTTGCTGGCTTGGCCCAGGGTGATATAGCCCATGCCGATATCGTTCAGCAGGCGCAGCGGGCCGGCGATCTTCGGCACGCCCAGAAAAAACGTCGCCGCATCCTCAATGGTCAGGCCCAGGACGTCGGCGATGTTCTTGCCGTTATAGGCAATCTCCAGGGTCTCTTCGTTGTAGCGCCGCCCGCCACACACCTCGCAGTCCACATACACGTCGGGCAGAAAGCTCATCTCCATCTTCAGCCGCCCCTGGCCGGCGCAGGCCTCACACCGCCCGCCCTTGACGTTGAACGAGAACCGGCCCGGCTTATAGCCCCGCAGGCGCGACTCGGGCAGCATCGAGAACAGCTTGCGGACCTCATCCCACAGCCCGACGTACGAGGCCGGCACCGAGCGCGGCGTTTTTCCGATCGGCGTCTGATCCACCTCAACCACCCGCTCGATGGGCTCAGCCCCCTCAATCCGATCATGCACGCCCGTCTTGCCGACAAAGCGACCCAGCTGTTTTCTGAGCCCCTTGACCAGCACTTCCTGGACCAGCGAGCTTTTGCCCGAGCCCGACACGCCGGTCATGCACACCCAGGTGCCGATCGGCAGCTCGACATCGATATTCTTCAGGTTGTGCTCGCGCGCGCCCCGGATGGACAGCCGCGGCCGGTCGTCCAGCGAGCGGACCGGACCGAGCCGGGGGTGGGCGACGTGCAAGAACTGTCCGGTCAGCGACTCGGGGTTGTGGCGCAAGTCGCCCGGGGCGCCGATGGCCACCACTTTGCCGCCGTGGGTGCCCGCCCCCGGTCCGAGGTCGATCACCACGTCGGCACTGGCAATCGTCTGCTCGTCGTGCTCGACCACCAGCACGGTATTGCCCCGTTCCTGGAGGCCGCGCAGGGTCGTCAGCAGGCGGGCATTGTCGCGCGGATGGAGACCGATGGTGGGCTCATCCAGGATGTAGCACACCCCGCGCAGATTCGAGCCGAGCTGGGCGGCCAGACGAATGCGCTGCGCCTCACCGCCGGACAGGGTATGGGCGCGGCGATCAAGGGCCAGGTAAGACAGGCCGACCTCTATCAGGAAGGACAGGCGGGGGACGATCTCTTTGAGGATCGGCTCGCCAATCAGCCGCTCCCGACCACTCAAGGACAGCTCGGACATATGCCGCAGACAGTCGGCGACCGACATCTGCATCAGCTGCCAGATCGACCTGCCCGCGACCTCGACCGCCCGAGCTCGGGCGTTGAGCCGGGCGCCGTCGCAGCTCGGACACGGCGCCTGACTCAGAAACTGCGACAGGGACAGACCCGCTCCCTTCTCGTCACCCCCGGCCAGAGC
>WTHE01000153.1 GCA_011523315.1 Candidatus Binatota bacterium | reverse complement strand
CTAGTTTATGGAATACCTGCATTCCGTTCGAGTCCAGATCACGTCCTCAACTACATCTGTATTTTGTTAAGACGGTAAGTCAAGTGTAAAAAATCGGAGCGCGTCGAGTAGCGGGAGCCTCGTATATCAGCGCTCGCTCCAGCGCAGCTTGCTGCGCAGCACGTCGAAATAGGTCCGATTGGGCGACTTGATCAGCGACACGGTGATGTCGGAGCGCTGAATGCTGACCCGGTCGCCGCCCCTCAGGGGGTGGCCCTCCTGGCCGTCCAGAGTCAGGATGACATCCTCTTCGGCGGTCTGCAGGATGACGTGGATATCGGTCTGATCGGACAGAATGATCGGCCGGTTGGTGAGGGTGTGGGGACAGATCGGGGTCAGGACGACCACCCCGACGGCCGGGTCGATAATCGGGCCGCCGGCCGACAGGGAATAGGCGGTCGAACCGGTCGGCGTGGCCACAATCAGGCCGTCGGCCTTATAGGTGCACAGATACTGCTCCTCGACCCAGGTTTCGAGGTCGAGGATGCGGGCCAGCGCGCCCTTGTTAATCACCACATCGTTGAGGACCTGGAAGACGCCGACCGGCCGGTTGTCGCGCGTCAGCGTGGTTTGCAGCAGGCTGCGCCGCTCGACCTCATAATCGCCCTCCAACACCCGCTCCAGGGTGGCCAGGAATTCGTCGGTGGTGGTTTCGGTCAGAAAACCCAGATCGCCCAGATTGACGCCCAGGATGGGCACCTCGCGCCGGTTGGTCCGCCGGGCGACGCTCAGCAGCGTGCCGTCACCACCGAGCACAATGGTCAGGTCGGCGCGCTGCATGATCTCGACCTTGCGCCAGCCCCGGCTGAGGCCGATCTCATGGCTGGTGTTGTCCTCGGCCCAAATGGTCTTGCCGCGCTGCCGCAGCCAGGCCACCACCTCGCGGCCCAGGGCAGCGACTTCCGGCTGGTTGCGTTTGATGACCAGTCCGATGTTTTGCCCGATCTTCTGCATATCCGTCACGACCTGCGGGCAGGGCTGGCCCTACCTGCTTTTCTGTGCACCTGGCGTATAATAACACCGCTATGCCAAGCCAGCACCCGGATCTGTTCGCCCATAGTGCCGCAAAGGCGACGGCCGAAAAAGCCCCTCTGGCCGAGCGGATGCGCCCCCGGACGATTGACGAGTACGTGGGTCAGGCGCACCTGCTGGGACCGGACCGTCTGTTGCGGCGCATGATCGAAGGCCGCAGTCTGTCATCGCTGATTCTGTGGGGTCCGCCGGGCAGCGGCAAGACGAGCCTGGCCAGGCTCCTGGCCGGAGCGGTTGACGTGCCGTTCGCGTCCTTTTCGGCCGTGCTGTCGGGGGTCAAGGAGCTGCGTCAGATCCTCGAGCAGGCCCGCCACCAGCAACGCCAGCACGGCACCCCGACCGTCCTGTTTGTGGATGAAATCCACCGCTTCAACAAGGCCCAGCAGGACGCGTTTCTGCCCCACGTCGAACAGGGCCTGATCGTCCTGCTGGGCGCCACCACCGAAAATCCGTCGTTTGAGGTCATCCCACCGCTCCTGTCCCGAGCCCGGGTGCTGGTGCTTGAGGCGCTCGGCCCGGATGAGCTGAAAACCATCCTGACCCGCGCCCTGGACGACACCCAGCGGGGACTGGGCGGGCTCGGCCTGAGCGCCGAGGAGGCGAGTCTCGACTTCCTGGTCCAGCACGCCCAAGGCGACGCCCGGATTGCGCTCGGCAGCCTTGAGGTGGCGGCCGGTCTGGCCGTTCAGCAGCAGCTCAGCCGGCTCGACCTGAGCCTGGCCGAAGAAGCCGTCCAACACAAAGCGCTGCGTTACGACAAGGCCGGCGAAGAACACTACAACGTCATCTCGGCGTTCATCAAAAGCCTGCGCGGCAGCGACCCGGACGCGGCCGTGTACTGGCTGATGCGGATGGTCGAGGCCGGCGAAGACCCGCTGTTCATTGTCCGGCGGATGGTCATCTTCGCGGCCGAAGATATCGGTAACGCCGACCCCCAGGCCCTGAGCCTGGCCGTAGCGGCCAAGGAGGCGGTGCATTTCGTCGGCCTACCCGAGGCCCGCATCCCGCTCGCCCAGGCCGCCACCTATCTGGCCACCGCGCCAAAATCGAACGCCTCGTATGCGGCCATGCAGGCCGCGCTGGGCGATGTCAAACAGCACGGCCCCCTAGCCGTACCGCTGCACCTGCGCAACGCCCCGACCAGACTCATGAAGGACCTGGGCTACGGCAAGGGCTATCAGTACGCCCACGACCATGCCGATGCCGTTGTTGACCACCACCATCTGCCCGACGCGCTGGTCGACCGGCGCTATTACCGGCCCAGCGACAGAGGCCATGAGCGGACGATTCGGGAACGGATGGACCGGACCGCACAGACCACGAAACGCCACGCCTGAAAAGGAGAAGCCCATGCCCACCCCCCAAGCGTTTACGATTGATATCCCTGAGGCGGCGCTGACCGACCTGCGCCACCGTCTCGACCAGGTCCGCTGGCCGGCGGGAGAAATCCCCGGCTCGGACTGGGACTACGGGGCAAACATGGCCTATGTCAAACAGCTGGTTGAGTATTGGCGGACCGAGTATGACTGGCGCGCCCAGGAGCGACGGATGAATCAGTGGCCGCACTTCAGCGTCAGCCTGGACGGTCAGCACATCCACTTTCTGCATAGCACCGGCAAAGGGCCCAAGCCGCTGCCGCTGATTCTGTCCCACGGCTGGCCCGGCTCGTTTTATGAGTTCATGGAGGTCATCGGTCCACTCAGCGATCCTGCGGCCCATGGCGGGGACCCGGCCGATGCCTTCGATCTGGTCGTGCCCTCGCTGCCGGGCTACGGCTTTTCGGCCCCGACCCAGCAGCGCCAGGTCAATATCAGTCGCATGGCCGACTGGTTTGCCAGGCTGATGGGCGAGGTCTTGGGCTATCGCCGCTACGGCGCTCAGGGCGGCGACTGGGGCGCCCTGATCACCTCCCGCTTAGGCTTTGCCTACCCCCAAAACCTGGTCGGCATTCATCTCAACATGGTCGGCATCGCCCCCCACCCGGCCAACCGCCACGACCTGTCCGCAGCCGAACAGGCCTGGCTCAATGAGATGAGCGGCTGGCAACGCGAAGAAACCGGCTATCAGGGCATTCAGGGCACCAAGCCCCAGACCCTGGCCTTTGGCCTGAACGATTCCCCGGTCGGCCTGTGCGCCTGGATTGTGGAAAAGTTTCGGACCTGGAGCGACTGTGACGGCAATCCCGAGCGGGCCTACACCAAGGATCAGCTGCTCACCAATGTCATGCTCTATTGGCTGACCCAGACGATTCATTCGTCAACCCGCCTGTACTACGAAGAACGCCACCACCCGTGGCGGCTGGGGCGGGATGAGCGGGTGAGCGTCCCGACCGGCATCGCCGCGTTTCCCAAGGAACTGGCCCGACCGCCACGCGAATGGGCCGAACGCGCCTACAACGTCACCCACTGGACGCCCATGCCGGCCGGCGGGCATTTTGCGGCCATGGAAAAACCGGACCTGCTCGTCGACGATATCCGGACCTTTTTTCGCGGGCTGCGCGGCTAGAACACGTATGGCGATTATTCTGTACGGGGCGCGGACCTCACCGTTTGTGGAGAAGGTCTATCGCGGTCTGCTGCTCAAACAGCTGCCCTTCCAGCTCCAGCAGCCGCGGCTGCCCCGCGACCTCCGCCGCCACAACCCGGTCACCGGCAAAATGCCGGCGCTCGACCTTGACGGCCAACGCC
>WTHE01000360.1 GCA_011523315.1 Candidatus Binatota bacterium | reverse complement strand
AATAGTGCGCCTGCCCGCCAAGCACGATTCTGACCAGGTTGTGGTCCGGGTCGAGGTAGTCAAAGTCCAGGCCGAGTTGGCGACAGGCGGCGCTCAGACACCGGATGTTGTTTTCCAGAGTCTCCTCCCCGCTTGGCCTAAGACCGGCCCGCCTTTTGAGCCTTCTGGATTTTGGCCCACGTATCCCGCAGGCTGACCGTCCGATTGAAGACCGGCGCGTCCTCAGTCGAATCCGGATCGACGCAGAAATAGCCCAGGCGCTCGAACTGATAGCGGCTGCCGACCTCGGCCCCGGCCAGGCCGGGTTCGAGCTGGCAGGCGCTCAGCACCTCCAGCGAGTAGGGATTCAGAAAATCGGTGTAGCTGCGTCCGTCCTCGACCGTATCCGGGTCGGGCCGGGTGAACAGACTGTCGTACAGCCGCACTTGGGCCGGGATGGCGTGGGCGGCCGAGACCCAGTGCAAGGTCGCCTTGACTTTGCGCGATTCGGCCGAGCCGCCGCTGCGGGTTTCCGGGTCATACGTGCAGCGCAGCTCGACGACGTTGCCGGCGTCGTCTTTGACTGCCTCGACACACTTGATGATGTAGGCGTAGCGCAGCCGGACCTCACGCCCCGGCGCCAGACGGAAAAACTTGCGGGGCGGGTCTTCCCGGAAGTCGTCCCGCTCGATGTACACCACCCGCGAAAATGGAACCCGACGGGTGCCGGCGCCGGGGTCTTCGGGGTTGTTGACGGCTTCGAGCTGTTCGACCCGGTCGGGCGGATAGTTGTCGATCACGACCCGCAGCGGGTGCAGCACGGCCATGACCCGGGGCGCGCGTTTGTTGAGGTCGTCCCGCACATAGTGTTCGAGCATGGCCATATCGACCACGCTGTTGCGCTTGGCCACACCGATGCGTTCGCAAAAATTGCGGATCGATTCCGGCGTATAGCCGCGGCGCCGCAGGCCCTTGAGGGTCGGCATGCGCGGGTCGTCCCAGCCGCTGACGTGGCGGTTGGTGACGAGTTCCAACAGCTTGCGCTTGCTCATTACGGTGTAGGTCAGGTTGAGGCGGGCAAACTCGATCTGCTGCGGCTGACACGGCACCGGCAATTCCCTGAGAAACCACTCGTACAGGGGCCGGTGATCCTCAAACTCGAGGGTACAGATCGAGTGGGTAATGCCCTCAAGGGCGTCGGACTGGCCGTGGGTGAAGTCGTACATGGGGTAGATGCACCAGGCGTCTCCAGTCCGATGGTGGGTGGCCCGCCGGATACGGTAAATCACCGGGTCGCGCATATTGAGGTTGGGCGAAGCCATGTCGATTTTGGCCCGCAAGACCAGGCTGCCGTCCGCAAACTCGCCGGCTCGCATGCGGGCGAACAGGTCGAGGTTGTCCTCGACCGAGCGGTCTCGATATGGGCTGTTTTTACCCGGCTGGGTCAGGGTGCCGCGGTACTCGCGTATCTGGTCGGCGCTCAGGCTGTCCACATACGCCTTGCCGTTTTTAATCAGGTGGACGGCGTAGCCGTACAGCTGCTCGTAATAGTCCGAGGCGTAGAACAGTTTGTCCTGCCAGTCGAAGCCCAGCCAGCGGACATCCTCCTGAATGGACTCGACGTACTCCAGATCTTCCTTGGTCGGGTTGGTATCGTCAAAGCGCAGGTGGCACACTCCCCGGTGTTCGGCCGCCAGACCAAAGTTGAGGCAGATGGATTTGGCGTGGCCGATGTGCAGATAGCCGTTGGGCTCGGGCGGAAAGCGGGTCACCACCCGGCCGCCGTTTTTGTTGGCCCTGAGGTCGGCGGCAATGATCTCGCGGATAAAGTCTAGCGGGGTGTCATGCGCGCTCATGGCAACAGCCTCTCGCCTGATCGCCGGCGGTCTCCTAGAACCGGGCCGGCGCCAGGTCGCGTACGGCCTGGAGCAGGCGCTGGCGTTTGACCGCCGGGTCTTTGGCGAAGCTCTGGAACTGTAGAAAAGCCGTGCTCACCCCGGCCTCCATGTAGCGCCGGACCTGAGCGTGTATCTGCTCAGGCGAGCCGGTCAGAATAAGCTCGTCGATGACCGACTGCGGCACCGCCGCCACCGCCGCCCTGCGGTCGCCGCTGCTCCAGGCCTGCCACATCGGTCCCAACACCTCTGCCCGTCCCAGCCACTCGTGAAAGGCTTTGTAGACCGGGACGTTGAGATAGGTGTTGATATGGCGTCGGATGCCCGTATCGGTCTCGGCCGAGGGCGGATCGACACACACAAACACCCGGGCCGTGATCTCCACCGTGTCGGGATCCCGGCCGGCATTCTGGGCGGCCGTGCGGACAACCGCGACCGATTTTTTGATATCCCCGGCCGACAGCCAGTTGAGAATCGCGCCGTCGGCGATCTGGCCGGCCAGACTCAACATGGCCGGGCGGAGGGCGGCGAGGTGAATCGGGATGGGCGCGCTGGGCGGCCGGCTCAGCCGAAAGCCCTGGACCTGGAAGGTCTGGCCCTCAAACACCACCCGTTCGCCGGCGAAGACCTGGCGCAGAAAGCCGACCATCTCGCGCACCCGGCTGAGCGGGCGCCGGAACTGGCCGCCGTTCCAGCTCTCGACAATCGGCTGCGAGCCCGCGCCCAGACCCAGACAGAAGCGGCCCGGGGCGACCTCGGCCAGCCCGGCGGCGCTCATGGCCAGGGTCGCCGGCCCACGGGTGTAGACGTTGGCAATCGCGGTGCCCAGCCGCAGCCGGGTGGCCGAACCGATCAGCGCCAGGGGAGAAAAACAGTCGGTGCCGTCCACTTCCAGGGACCAGGCGTCGGTATAGCCCAACTGCTCGGCCTGGCGGGCCAGTTCGGCGTGCTCGGCCAGCGGGACTTCCTCAATCGGAACGGACAGGGACCAGCGTTCGTGCGTCATGGCGTGCTCCGTATTTCCCCTTTTCGGGGGGATTATACACGCCGAATCGAGGACGTAGCTAGTCCGGTTGACGACCTGGGCCAGAGCCGCTAGCGTGCGGCCTTTACAAAAAGGGGTCCCGCAGGGGGCTTCCGAGTGAGAAAGGGACAGTATGGCAGAGCACCTGGGCAGCCCGGCAAACCCTCTCCGGGTTGCGATTTTCGGTTCTGGTCCGGCCGGTTTTTATGCGGTCGCGGAGTTGTTGCGGCAGAAGGATCACACAGTCACGGTTGACCTGTTCGACCGGCTGCCGACCCCCTACGGGCTGGTACGCGGCGGCGTGGCCCCGGATCACCAGAAGATCAAGGCGGTCATCAGGCAGTACGAAAAAACCGCCGGCCGGGAGCGCTTCCGGTTTTTCGGCAATGTGAGCTTCGGCACCGACCTCGGCCTCGACGACGTGCTGGCCCACTATCACCAGGTCCTGTTTGCCACCGGGGCGGAATCGGACCGCCGCCTGGGCATCCCCGGCGAAGACCTGTCAGGCAGCTACCCGGCGACGATTTTTGTCGGCTGGTACAACGGCCATCCCGACTATCGCGACCTGGAGTTTGACCTGAGCCAGGTCGAGCAGGTAGCGGTCATCGGCAACGGCAATGTGGCCATGGATGTGACGCGCATCCTGGCCAAGTCGGTCGAGGAGTTATCGACTACCGATATCACCGACTATGCGCTGGAAACCCTGGCCAAGAGCGCGGTCAAAGAGATTTTTCTGCTGGGCCGGCGGGGCGCTGCTCAGGCCGCGTTCACCAACCCGGAGATCCGCGAGCTGACCCAGATCCCCGAGGTCGACCTGGTCATCCATCCGCCCGACCTGGTCATGGACGATCTCAGCCAGG
>WTHE01000209.1 GCA_011523315.1 Candidatus Binatota bacterium | reverse complement strand
CGGCCCGCTTGCAAAGCCCGCCCCGATGCCTCAGCATTCCTCGAAAGTGCTCTAAGCGCAGCACGCTGATGGTCTCGTCGTGCGGATTCACTATCCAGTATTCAGGCACCCGGATGTGGGCGTAGTCGCGACGTTTGTCAACGAAATCGCGTTCAGGATTATCTGGGCTGACAATTTCAACGACCATGTCCGCGCCGAGCCAGAAGCGGTTCTGGCGGCGCGGATCGTCCGCGGAACGCAGCAGGACAATATCCGGCTCGCGGAACGTCCGCTCTCGAATTTTGAGTCGGAGCGGAGCAACGAGGATTTTCCCCCCCAGCGGCCTCAGAAAAGCGGCCAGCAGCTCATACAGAAACAGCACAATCGTCTGCTGCTGATCGGTTGGCATCGGCAGCTCCTCAATGGAGCCGTCGCTGAGTTCAACCAGTCGCGGTGTATGGTCGGTGAGCCACAGATAGTCGTCCCCACTCCACTGGCCTTGGGCGGGTAAGATTTCAAGCACCAGCTCGTCTGTTTGATCTTGGGTGGCAGACAGGAACGGGGGAGACGCGTCTTGCGGCATCGCTGTGATTCCTCGGGTCAGCGCGTTTTCAGCGGAAGTGTAACGCGCCAGCAGCGGTGTTGCAATTCAGATTCATGCCGGCGTCCCCATCCGCCTCGCCGATTTGCACTCGTGTTGGTCTCGGGATACCGTGACAGTCGGCATGGCGCATCAGCACGATACCCCCAACTACAACCGGGCTTTCAGCCTTGGGGTGTCGCTCAATATCGTCTTTGTGGGTGTGGAAGCGACCTGCGGCATGCTGACCGGCTCGCTGGCGCTGATGGCCGACGCCGGCCACAACCTGAGTGACGTGTTGAGCCTGTTGCTGGCCTGGGGGGCGAGCGTCCTGGCCACCCGCAAACCCACCCCCCGGCGCAGCTATGGGTTTCGGCGGGCGACCATTCTGGCCTCGCTCCTCAGCGCTATCCTGCTGCTGCTGGTCCTAGGCGGGATTGCCTGGGAAGCGCTCGGGCGGCTGTCCACCCCGCGACCGGTCAGCGGAGGGACGATTATCGTGGTGGCCGGGCTTGGGGTGGTGATCAATACGGCCACGGCGCTGTTCTTTGTGTCGGGCCGCAAACGCGATCTGAATATTCGAGGCGCGTATTTGCACATGGCGGCCGATGCCGGGGTGTCGCTGGGCGTGGTCATTGCCGGCCTGGCCATTCTGGCCACGGGCTGGCTGTGGCTGGACCCGGCGATCAGCCTGATCATCAGCGCTTTTATTCTGATGAGTACCTGGGGCTTGCTGCGCGACTCGCTCAATCTGGCCCTGGATTCGGTCCCCGACACAATCGATCCGGCGGCGGTCGAAGCCTATCTGACCGACCTGCCGGATGTCGCCACCGTCCACGATCTGCATATCTGGGCGATGAGCACGACCGAGGTTGCCCTGACCGCCCATCTGGTCGTTCCCCATCGCTGGTCCGATGACCGCTTCGTGCACCAGATTTCGCACCGTCTGCGCGACCGCTTCGGCATTGACCACGCGACCCTCCAGATCGAACGGAGCGAGGCAGAACCCTTTTGCAAACAGGCCGCACCGGAGAGTGTCTGAGACTGCCGGCCCGAGCCTATCGTCCGTCAGCGGTCTTTTCCTCCAGCGTGGCCAGCAATTTGCGCGGCAGCCCGCCAAACGCCCCGTTCGACATGATCAGCACCACGTCGTCTGGCCGGCAGGCATCGGTCAGAAAGGCGCAGATTTCATCCACGCTCCGCCCCTGATAGGCGCTCTTTGCGGCCGCACGGAGATCGGCGACCAGCTCGGCCGGGGAGAACAGGTCCTGGGTGGCGAGCGGATCCTGGGGTTTGCTGAAAACGGGACCGATCACCACCTGATCGGCCGTGGCCAGGGCGCGGGTGAGCGGCTGCTGGAACACCCGCCGCCGGCAGGTGTTGGAACGCGGTTCAAAGACCGCCCACAGACGGCGCCCGGGGTAGCGCAGCCGCACGGCTTCGATGGTCAGCGCAACAGCGGTGGGATGGTGGGCAAAATCGTCAATGATTGTCACCCCGTGCGCTTCTCCGACCAGCTCTTGACGGCGCGCTACGCCGCCAAAGCTGGCCAGGCCGGGTGCGATCTGTCCGGCGGACAGACCCAGCGCGTGGGTCAGGGCGATCACGCCCAGGGCGTTGCGCACATTCATGCGGCCCATTGAGGGCAGGGAAAAGCTGCCGTGCTCCTGACCGTGGTGGATCGCGCTGAAGCGAAACCGGCTTCCGTCGTCAACGGCGTCACGAACCTGCCAGTCGGCCTCGGGGTGAAATCCAAAGCTGGCGTACTCGCCCTGATACGAACGCGCCACCTCCAGGGCGGCGGGAAAATCGTGGCAGATCAGGACCGGAGCGGGAGCCGGCACAATGTCGAGCAGACGACAGAAAGCCGCTGTGATGTGGGCTAAATCGGTGTAGATATCGGCGTGATCAAACTCGACCGCATTGAGCAACACCGCCTCGGGTCGGTAGTGCAGAAACTTGGGTCCCTTGTCAAAAAAGGCCGAGTCGTACTCGTCGCCCTCAATCGCAAAGTAGGCGCCGGCCCCGAGCTGATAGCCCCGGCCGAAATTCTGGCTGAGCCCGCCGACCAGAAAGCTGGGCTGGAGTCCGGCCCGTTCCAGCACCCAGGCCAGCAGCGCCGTGGTCGTGGTCTTGCCGTGCGTTCCGGCCACCACCAGGGGACGCTTGTCGGCCAGGAAAAACTCGGCCACGGCCTGCGGGAAAGACACATACGGAATCCGGGTGTCGAGCAGTCGCTGGACTTCCGGGTTGGTGCGCGACACCGCATTGCCGACCACGACCAGATCGGGCGGCGGGTCTAAATTATGGGCCCGGTAGCCCGGCATCACCGCAATGCCCGCCTGAGCCAGCACCTCGCTCATCGGCGGGTAGATGCCGTGGTCCGAACCCGTCACCCGATAGCCGCGTTCCTTGAGCATGAGGGCCAGCGTCGCCATGCCGACACCGGCAACGGCAATCAGGTGGATGTGAGCCTGGGGGGGCAGAGAGTGGGGAGTGCGTTCATTCATCGTTCAGCGCTCTGCCTTCATCTCTGCCCAGCACGGCGCGCAGCACGGCGTCGTGCAGGCGTGGGCGGAAGGCACGAATAGCAGTATTGTCACGGCTGGGATGTACCCGGTTGGTGAGAAGAATGACGTGAACCTGGCGCTCCAGGTCGATCCAGACCGAGGTGCCGGTAAACCCGAGGTGGCCGACCGAGCGGGCGGAGAACAGCCGGCCGGCGCTCGAGCCCTGGGCCGAGGGGGTATCCCAACCCAGCGCCCGGCTCGAGCCGGCTACGCGTGCGTCACGCTGCCAGCACTCGTGGAGCAGGCCGGCGGGCAGGAAAGCCTGCCGGCCGTGGTAGCAGTCCACCAGACAGCCGACCAAGCGGTCCACGTCGTCCAGGTTTGAAAACACCCCGGCATGGCCCGCCACCCCACCCATGGCGTAGGCGTTCTCGTCGTGGACCTGCCCGCACACGACCCGTCCGCGCCACGCACACCGTTCGGTGGCAGCGCATGACGCAAAGCCGGGACTGGGCTTGTCGAGATTGACAAAAGACGTGGCGTGCAGACCCAGGGGGGCGAAAATATGCTGCCGACAGTAGTCGTCGAGGGCGTGTCCGCTCAGCCGTTCAACGAGCGCGCCGAGCAGCATGAAGCCGAGATCACTGTAGACGGCCCGCTCGCCGGGCATAGCATCGAGCGGTTCGCGCTGGATTTGGGCGTACACCCATTCACGGCCCAGGCGGGTGCCCAGCACGGGTCTCTCAGTAGCGCGGTGTTCCGAGCTACTGAGCGCCTCGAAGTAGGGGCGCCAGGCCGGCAGACCGGACGCGTGGCTCAGCAGGTGGCGGATCGTCACCCGGTCTTTTTGCCCGCCCCGGAAACCGGGCACAAAGCGGCTGACCGGGTCGTTCAAGCGCAGCCGCTCTTGGGCAATCAAAAGGAAGACGGCCAAGCTTGTGGCCAGCGGCTTGGTGAGCGAGGCCAGATCGAAAACGGTCTCGGCCGTCATCGGCGCCGGCTGCGGCTCACGACACCGCAGCCCGCAGGCCCGACGGTAGACGACCTCGCCGGCTTGCCTCACCAGGAGCGCGGCACCGGGGAAGACGGCTTGTCGAACTGCGCGTGTGAGCAGTCTGTCTACCGAAGAGAAATCCACCCTCGCCTCCTCACCTCTCCCGTGGCCTCGGTCTGGCCTCGAGCGGCCGGCCGCTCGCCCTCTCGTTCTTCCAGCTCAGGCGGCGGTGTCGGCCGGGCACCGTCTCTCAGACCACGGCCGGCTCCAGAAACTGCAACTCCCGCCGCTCCGTATCGAGACACACCCGCGTTCCGAGCGGCAGAGCAAAATTCTCCCCCCCGTGTCCGGCCGGCAGGCCAAAACCGACCGGATAGGCGGAGTCGGCAAAAATATCTGCAACAACGGCCAGCAGCGGGCCCAGCTCGCCCGGCTCTTCCCAGCAACGGCTCATCTCGCCGAAGATCACCCCCACCAGCCCGTCGAGCTTGCCGGCCTGTTTGAGCTGGGTCAGCATCCGGTCCACCCGGTACGGTCGCTCGCCGACATCCTCAAGAAACAGCACGCAGCCCCGTGTCTCGACCGCAAACGGCGTGCCCAGGCTGGCGGTCAGGACGGATAAACAGCCGCCCAGCAGGCGCCCTTCGGCCACCCCCGGCCGGATCGCCGTGGGGAAGGCCAGACGCGCCTGACCGGTTCCGTGACTGAGCAGGCCCAGCAGGTGGGAGCGGGAGCCGGCCGACAGGCCGTCGGCAAACTCGCCGGCCACCAGGGGACCGTGAAAGCACACCAGCCCTGCCTGTTGCACAAGGGCGTTCAGCAGCAGCGTCACATCGCTATAGCCGAGAAAAATCTTCGGCCGCTGGGCCAGCACCCGAAAATCAAGCCGGGGCAGCAGACGCCCGCTTCCATAGCCGGCCCGGGAGCAGAAGATCGCTTGTACCGTGGGGTCATGGAACATGGTGGACAGCTCGTGGGCGCGCTGCGCATCGGTGCCGGCCAAAAAGCGGTGGCGGGCCAGGACATGCTCGCCGAGCCGGACGACAAAGCCCAGTTCCTCTAAAGTCTGGCAGCCACGGCGCAGCCGTTCGGCATCCACCCCGGCGGCCGGCGAGATGACGCCGATGCAATCACCGGGCCGCAGCCGGGGCGGTTTGTGGAGGGGCTGCACGACGGACACGTCTAGTCAAAGCCGCGGCGGTCTTCTTCTTGCAGTCGGGCGATGAACTGCTCCACGCCGACCACCTCGTTCTTGCGCGAGCCTCTGGTGCGCACCGACACGGTCTGGTTGGCGACCTCTTTGCCGCCGACGATCAGCAGATACGGGATACGGTAGGGGTGGGCCTTGTGAATCTTGGCCGACAGAGTCTCGTAACTGGTATCCAGGGTCGCCCGCGAGCCGTGATCGACCAGGCGCCGACACACTGCCTCGCCGTAGTCCTGGAAGCGGTCACTGACCGGCAAGACCCTGGTCTGTTCGGGGGCCAGCCAGACCGGGAACTGGCCGGCACAGTTTTCGATCAGCAGGGCCATGAACCGCTCAATCGCGCCATAGATGGCGGAGTGGATGACGACCGGCGTTTGCAGCGAGCCGTCGGCAGCGGCGTATTTCAGCTCAAAGCGTTGCGGCATCTGAAAATCGACCTGGGTGGTGGCCAGCTGCCAGGCCCGGCCCAGGGTGTCTTTGACATCGATATCGATCTTCGGCCCGTAAAAGGCTCCTCCGCCCCGGTCGATCTGGTAGGGGATCTTCTTGTCTTCGAGCAGGGTCTGGAGGGTGGTTTCGGCCATATCCCACAGGCTCTGCTCGCCCATGAAGTTGTCGGGCCGGGTTGAGAATTTGCACGAATACTCCAGGTCGAAGGCGGAATAGATCCGGTCCACCATGTCGAGTAGCCGTTCGATCTCGGCCGGAACCTGCTCCTTGGCGACAAAAATATGCGTATCGTCCTGATGGAACATGCGCAGCCGGGCCAGGCCGGCCAGGGTGCCGGACAGCTCGTTGCGGTGCAGGGTGCTCTCGTCGTGGATGCGGAACGGCAGGTCGCGGTAGCTTTTGGTCTTCATCTTGAAGATGCTCATGTGGACCGGGCAGTTCATCGGCTTCAGCCCATACGCGCCGCCCTCCTGCTCTATCAAGAACATATCGTCTTTGAATTTTTCCCAGTGGCCCGAGGTCTCCCACAGGCTCTGGTGACACAGCACCGGTCCCCGCACCTCTTGATAGCCCTCGGCCTTGAGCAGCCGGCCCATACGGTCCTGCAAGAGCTTGTAGACGGTCAGGCCGTTCGGCAGCAGCACCGGAGAGCCCGGACTGAAGGGAAACAGGGCGAACAGCTCCATGTCTTGACCGATTTTCCGGTGGTCGCGTTTCTCGGCCTCCTCCAGCCGCTCAAGGTGTCCTTGCAGCTCTTCCGCAGTCTGCCACACGGTGCCGTAGATGCGCTGCATCTGCGCGTTGTGGGCGTCCCCACGCCAGTAGGCGCCGGAAATCTTGAGCAGCTTGAAGTGGGGCAGCTGTCCGGTGTGTTGGACGTGGGGACCGCGGCACAGGTCAACAAAATCGCCCTGTTTATAGATCGAGCAGTCCTCCAGCCCCAGGTCACGCATGATCTCCAGCTTAAAGGTCTGGCCGCGCTGGCCGAAATAGTCCTCGGCCTCCTGGCGCGACCAGTTCTCGTGCACAAAGGCATGGTCGGCCGCAATGTTCTCCCGCATCCGCTCTTCGATCTGGGCCAGATCCTCGTCGGACAAGGGCTGGGGCGTTTCAATATCGTAGTAGAAACCGTTTTCAACGGCCGGCCCGACTCCCAGCCGGCTGGACGGAAACAGCTCCAACACGGCCTGAGCCAGCACATGGGCGCAGGAGTGGCGCAGGCAGTGCAGCCCATAGTCCTGGTCGCTGGCGAAATCTTTGCGCTGGAGTTCGTGCGACTCGGTTTGGAGGCTGGGCGGACTCTCAGGGATGTCGTTTTTTGCTTCGTTCATGGGCGTGTGTTGGTGCTGAGCTAGAGTGTGTGGAAGGCGCTTGGTCAGTTCGTCAGCGTATGGGAAAAAAAGCCGACGATCAAGACAGCGCCTCAGAACTGCACGCTGAATCCCTCGCGCTCCTGGCGTTGCTGCTCGGTCAGAAAGCCGCGCGCGCCGGTATACACCCCGGACGGATAGAACAGATAGCCCTCGACATAGCCGCCGGGCGGCAGCGTCTGGTTGGCCAGAGGCGGCTGGGGCAGGGCGTGCTCAGACGGGGCGGCCGGCTTGACCCGCCGCCCCGAATCGGCCAGCAGCACGATGTTGTCGGTTTCCAGAACATAGGCGTTGGTGGTTGAGTTGAAAAGCGTAATGCGGACAGGAAGAAGATCGGTCAGACTGTCGCCAAACTGGCGTGTAATATCTGCCGGGATCATGGGCACGATGCCGATCTGGACCTGATCCATGTTGGCGACCTGGGTTTGATGGTAGGTAGACTGGCGGTAGGCAAACTCGTCCACCACCGCCCGGAACATGGCGTAAAAGCCGCGCTGGAAGTCCGAAAAGGCGTCATAGAAGCCAGCATCGGCGGCCATCAGCGGGCTCTCGGAACTGGTATCGATGATAACCCGGTTGCGCTCCACCTCGCAGGTGATGGCCAGGTCCAGCGGCTCCTGCTCGGGCTTCTCGCCCCGAATCCGACCCCGCCCGCCCAGGGCTGCGGGCTGATAGGTCGTCACCGCATAGCCGGCCTTTTCAACGGCTTTGCGCATGATCCGGTTGGCCTGCTCACACGGCGGAATAGCGGCCCGAGGAGCAAGCTGGACTCCGTCGGCCGTGCACGAGATGGCGACCGATACCGGCTCCGGCTCTCCCCAGAAACCCATCCGCTGGGCGCTGATCGTGCTTCCCGTGTCGGTCGCCGGGGGGCCGTCGGCCACCTTGTAGTACAGGCGTTCGAGCGCCCGACGGGTGATCCGGTGCGCCTCCTCACAACCCATCGCGGGTTCGGTGATATCGTACTCTGTGGTCTGTTCCGCAGCGCTGGCCAGTCCACCGCCGGCGACCGCCAAGACCAGACCGGCCATACCTACCAGGCTCCAGATCGCTGTGTGCATGGGCTCCCCCTTTTTTGCTCACTCTTCTGCTCACTTTTCTTGCAACATGCCCTGCTCATAGCAGGAAGTGGCCCCGGGAAGAAAGCGCGCGATTGACGTGAGCCCAGGAATGATTATTCAAGCAGGAACAGTCCGGCAGCGCAAAGGAGGCAGACACCGTGGAAGCTCAGGCCGAAACCCACCGCTTTGAGGCGGAAACCACCCAGCTCCTCAAGCTCATGATCCATTCCCTGTACACCGATAAGGAAATCTTTCTGCGCGAACTCATCTCAAACGCCTCGGACGCGATCGACCGCCTGCGTTTCGAAGCCCTGACCCAGCCGGAGTTGATGGCCGAAAACCACACGCCCGAAATCCGGATCGAGGTCGATAGCGACGCACGCCGCCTGACCCTCCACGACAACGGCATCGGCATGAGCCGTGAGGAACTCATCGCCAACATCGGCACAATCGCCCAGTCCGGCACCCGCAGCCTGCTCGATCAGGCCAGGGCCGAGGGGCAATCCGAGCAGGCGCTGGCCGAGCTGATCGGGCGCTTCGGGGTGGGGTTTTATTCGGCCTTTATGGTCGCCGACCGGGTGCGCCTCGTCACCCGCCGGACCGGCCAGGACGGCGCCACCGCCTGGGAATCGAGCGGTGACGGGGAATATCGCCTCAGCCCGGCCCAGCGCGCCCAGCACGGCACCTCGATCAGCCTCGACCTCAAGCCCGCCGACCCGGAAAACGGCCTCGCAGACTTCACCCAGCAGTGGACGCTCAGCAGCATCGTCAAACGCCACTCGGACTTTGTGTCCTACCCGATCAGAATGCAGCAGGAGCGTCACGAGCCGGAACGCGACGCGGACGGCACGCCCAAAGAGGACGGCTCCAGCCGCGTGGTTGTTGAGGATACGACCCTCAATTCCATGAAGCCGATCTGGACGCGGCCGCAGTCAGAGGTGAGCGAGGAAGAGTACGGCCAGTTCTACACCCATGTCGCCCACGACTGGAACCCGCCGCTGAAGACCCTGACCTTCCGCGCCGAGGGGCGTTTTGAATTCCAGGCGCTGGTCTTCGTGCCGTCCCAGGCGCCGTTCGATCTGTACTACCACACCGCCCCGTTCGGCCTGCAACTGTACGCCCAACGGGTAATGATCATGGAGCGCTGCGAGGACCTGCTGCCGCGCTATCTGCGCTTCCTCAGAGGCGTGGTTGACTCGGCCGACCTGCCGCTCAATATCTCGCGCCAGCGGCTTCAGCAGGACCGCCATATCAGCCAGATCCGCCAGTGGCTGAGCAAACGGGTGCTGGACGCCCTGACCGACCTGGCCAACAAGGACAGCGGCGCCTTCACCACGGTGTGGGAGCAGTTCGGCCGCACGCTCAAAGAGGGCGTGAGTGCAGACCCCGAGAACAAGGACCGCCTGCTGCCGCTGCTGCGTTTCCCGTCCTCGCACGACCCGGAAAAGCTGACCAGCCTCAAGGACTATGTCGAGCGCATGCGGACCGAGCAGACCGCCATCTACTATCTGACCGGGGAGTCGCGTCGCAGCGTTGAAAACTCGCCCCACCTCGAGGCGTTCAAGGACAAGGGGTATGAGGTCTTATACCTGGTCGATCCGGTGGATGAGCTGGTCGTACAGGCGGTGACCGAGTTCGAGGGCAAAACCTTGCAGTCGGTCGGCAAAGGCACGGTCCAGCTGGGCAGCGAAAGCGAGCGGCAAGAGGCTGAAAAAGCCCTCGAAGAGCAGGCTCAGGACTATGCCGGACTGCTCGAAGCCCTCCACAAGGAGCTTGATGAGCAGGTCAAGGAAGTCCGGCTGTCGACCCGCCTGACCAGCTCGCCGGTGTGCCTGGTCGGCGCCGAGCACGATCATAGCCCACAGCTCGAACGGCTCTTGGCCCAGACCCAGACCGACCTGCCCAAACAAAAGCGGATCATGGAGTTAAACCCCAGCCATCCGATTCTGACCAAGCTCTACGAGCGGTATCAGCACGACAGCCAGGATGCCGCACTCGGCGAGTATGCCCAGCTGTTGTTCGGCTATGGCCTGTTGGCCGAGGGCTCGGAACTGCCCGACCCGGCGGCCTTTAACCGGCGCGTTGCAGACTTGATGGTCCGCAGCCTGTAGGAGGCGTGGCGTGCGATTTCGCGTGGGTCACGGCGCCGATATTCATCGCCTCGAGCCGGGCCGCAAACTCATTCTGGGCGGTGTCCATATCCCGTGGGACAAGGGCCTGGCCGGCCACTCGGACGCCGACGTGGTGTGTCACGCGCTGAGCAACGCCCTGCTGGGCGCGATTGGGGCGGGGGATATCGGCCAACACTTCCCCGACTCCGACCCACAGTATCGGGGGGCGTCAAGCCTCGGGCTGCTGCGCGTCGTCATGGCCCTGGTCAAGCAGCGCGGCTTTCGCCTGGGTAATGCCGATATTACGGTCTTTGCCCAGCAGCCCAAGCTGGCACCGTATCGACAGGCGATGCGCGAGCAGCTGGCCGCAGCCCTCGACGCCGAGCCGGCAGCGGTCAACATCAAGGCCACGACAGGCGAAAAGCTGGGCTATATCGGGCGGGGGGAAGGCATGCTGGCCGAGGCGGTGGTGCTGCTGGAATCCGTCGCCCCCTGACGCGCGCACCCTATTTGAGCGGCCGGGCGGCAAAGCCTTTGTCGCTGTAGGACAGCATGACCCGCTTGCCGTTGACAACGGTTTCGAGCACGACTTCGTGGCCCCACAGCCGGTGCAGGTAGGACAAACAGCGCTCGGCGTGTTCGAGTTGGAGGTCTCGACTGTCGTGGTAGTGCTTCAAGTGCAACGTCCGGTTCTGGCTGTAGTCGGCATCCTCGATTTTGAGCACCGGGACGGTGCCCATGCCGACGGTCTTGAGCAGGGTTTCCTTGACCTCGCGCCAGCCGTCCTTGTCCGATACGCGTGAGATGACCAGCTCGTCGCCGCGCGGCTCATACTGAAACATGTCCATCTCACGCATCAGCTCTTCGGTCAAAAAGCGCCGCAGGAAGGACACGTCACGGTCAACCTCGCGGACCTCAAAAAGCGCTTCCAGGCCCGTTTTTTCGGGCCGGCCGTACTTCTCGATTTCTTCCGGCGTGGGGTCGTCATGGCGGCGCTTGATATCGTCCCACAGCTTGAGACCGAGGTGATAGGGGTTGATGCCCTGGGGGTGCGGACGGACGACCTGATTGTGACGGACCAGGAATTCGAGGTACAGCTCCTGGGGCAGCCCGAGGCTGTTCATGATCTCACGGTGCCAGAAGCTGGCCCAGCCCTCGTTCATGATCTTGGTTTCCATCTGCGGAATGAAATACTGCGACTCCTCGTGGACGATGGTCAGCAGGTCTTTCTCCCACTCGCTCAGATACGGATTATAGTCGCGGATGAACAGCAGGATGTCCTCTTCCGGCGAGAGCGGGACTTTGTGCAGATCGGGCTGGGTATAGGCCTGCGGTTTGTGAATAGTATGGAAGGGGTCGTCTTTGGGCTGGGCGTCTTCCAGCGCGCGTTTGCGCTCCTCTTCGGGCGCGAGCTTCTTGATGGCTAGATTGCGCCGGCACTGCATGGCCAGGGAGTGGGCGGAGTCGAGCAATGTCTCGACCTTCTCCACCCCGATCGACGGATCTTCGCTGTACGCCCGGACCCGCTCGGCGTGGATTTTGCAGCGGTTGATCGTCGATTCCGCCCCGGTCTGGCGGAAGGTGAAGTTGTTCCTGAAGAAGTCGTTGTGGCCGTACACGTGGGCGATGGTCAGGATCTGCAGGCACAGGGAGTTATCTCGCATCAGATAGGCGATGGCCGGGCTGGAGTTGATGACCATCTCGTAGGGCAGGCCCGACACCCCGTAGTCGTACATCGTCTTCAGCTTCTCGTAACTCTTGCCAAACGACCAGTGCGGATAGTGTGACGGCATGCCGTGATAGGCCATATAGCCCAGCATCTGAGAATGGTCACACACCTCAAACTCCTGCGGATAGCAGGACAGGCCGAAGTCCTCGACCTTGGCCTGGATCTTCTCGTCCCAGCGCTCGAGTTCTCGCACGTCCCAGTCTGCCATAGCCTGTCCCCCTCGGCGGTCCCTCACTCGGCCGGCTGTTCGGCGGCCGACTTGGCGCTGGCCTGCGTCCGCTCCCCCTGCTCTTTTGACATGAAGGACCGGAAGCTCGGCCAGATGTCCTCCTTACGCTCGATGAGGACCGTCTGGTAGTTGTCGGCCTCGAGGCGCCGGAAAATATTGAGCATCGAACTCTCGTAGTAGCGCGAGCCCAGGGGTTTGATCTCTCCGTAGCCGAACAGGTTGCACATCTCGCACAGCTCTTGGGCAGCCCTGAGCGTGGCCGGATTGTCGGACTCGAAATTATCGCCGTCCGAGCAGTGAAAGGCGTAGACGTTCCACAGACTCGGATGATAGCGCTCCTGAATGATCTCCAGCGCCTTGTTGTAGCCCGAGGAAATGAAGGTGCCGCCCGACTCGCCCTTGTAGAAGAACTCGTCTTCGGTCACCTCACGGCCCTCGGTATGATGGGCGACAAAGGCGAGTTCGACCTTGTCGTACTTCGTACTCACAAACTGATAGAGCAGAAAGAAGAAGCTGCGGGCCAGGTACTTCTTCATCGTGTCCATCGACCCCGAGGTATCCATGATACACACCACCGCCGCGTTCGAGTCGGGGCGGACATCCTCGACCAGGTGACGGTAGGTCATGTCGTCGGTGTGAAACGGAAAGCGCTGTTCGGGGTCCCACTCGGTCAGGCCGTCGCGCCGCATGACCGCCACCTTGCGGCGAATACGGGCCATTGCCGTCCGGCGCTTATCGAGCCGGACCCGCACTCCCATCTTGCGGAAGCCCTTGCGCTTGCTGACCCGCTCGGACGGAATTTCGCGCAGGGTCTTGCGTTCGAGGTCGGGCAGTTCGAGGTCTTCAAACATGATGTCGATCAGCTCTTCGAGCGTCACATCGGTCTCATAATAATCGACCCCGGCCTGATCACCGGCCTGGCCCTCGCCCGGCCCCTTGCCTTCGCCGTTGGCTTTGCCGACCACCTGACCGGGTTGGGAGTTGCCGTCCCCCTGGCCGACGCCGGGGATGTTTTCGCCGTAGATGAAGCGGTACTCCTTCATCCCCCGGATCGGCACCTTGATGATCTTGTCCTTGTTTTTGCCGATGATGGACTCCTCGGCGATCAGGTCGGCAATATTCTCCCTGACCGCCTCACGGACCTTCTGGCGGTGGCGCTGACGGTCGGTCGCGCTCCGGTCGGACCGCAGGGAGTCAGAGGATGAGTAGGGACGAAAGATGGTGTCTGACATAGTCTTCCACTCCGGCCCCTATCCGTGGGCGGATGGTATGCGCTCTGGCCGGCTCAGTCCTTCCACAGATGGTTGGCCGCATACTTCAGCACGATATCCACGCTGTCCTCGGGATAGCCGAGTTCAATCAAGCGCTGGACCATCGCGTCATGCTTGTGCTGCTGGTCCTGGTCCCGGGTCCGGGCCTTGGTAATGACCCGGCTGATATCCCGGACCGAGCCCATCAGCTTTTTCTCAATCGCGTCCTTGAGCGGCTCATAGCTCTCGTAGGTCACCCGATCGCCGCGCCGTGACGAGGCCCACAGATAGGCGATCACCTCCTGTCGAAAGCCGTCCGCAGCCGAGCCGATGATAGCGATCTGCTCTTCGATGGACTTGAGGAAGCCCTCATCCGGCAACAGCTCTTCCTTGGTGTTGCGATCCATGACCTTGGTCTGGTTCACATACGCCTCGGCGTGATCGAGGTAGTTCTGGAAGAGCGTTTCGGCCTGCTCCTGGTAGGAGTAGACGAACGCCTTGGTGATCTCCTTTTCAAGCAGTTCAAGATACTCTTTGTGGATCACGTCCTGGAGGAATTCGAGATACTGTTTGCGGGTATCGTCCGGGGCGTCCATGGCCTTGACCATACGAATCAGGGCCTCACGGACGCTGATCGGATTGATCGACGAGCCGCCTTCGGACAGGGCGTTGTCGAGCGCCTTCATGATAAAACGGGTCGAGATCCCGAACATGCCCTCCCGCTTGGCGTCCTCGCGCAGCTCCTTGACCGTGATTTTCTTGGTCCGGCCCTTCTCGACCACCTCTTCCCCATTGTACAGGTGGAGCTTGGTCATCAGGTCGCACTTGGCCGAGGGTTCGAGACGCGACAGAATGGCAAACATGGCCGCCACCTCCAGGGTGTGCGGCGCGACGCTGGCCCGAAAGTCCGAGTTGTGCAGCATCTTCTGGTAGATCTTGACCTCTTCGGACAGACGCAGGTTGTAGGGCACCTTGACCACCACGATGCGGTCCAGAATCGCCTCGTTGGTATGGTCGGCCTTGAACTTCTGCCACTCGGCCTCGTTGGAGTGGGCGACAATGACCGTGTCCACGTACACGGTGCCGTGGCGACCCGGAGCGGGAACAAACTTCTCCTGGGTGGCCGTGATCATGGCGTGCAGGTATTCGGTCTCGTTTTTGAAGACCTCGATAAACTCCACCATGCCCCGGTTGCCGACGTTGAACGCCCCGTTGAGTTCGAGCACCCGCGGATCGCCCTCGGAGTAGCGGTCGAGCTTGGAAATATCCTCCGATCCGATCAGCACCGAGGTGTCCTGGTTATTCGGATCGACCGGCGGCACGATGCCGACGCCGCGACGGTTGCGTTTTGAAAACCCGACCGTGGTCACCGACATCTTCTCGTAGGCGTTGTCGAACTCCTCGCGCAGCCGCCAGCGGGTCACCGGGCACAGGTCGCCCTCGATCCGCACGTCGAGCATTTTTTCAAACTCTTGACGCAGGTGGCGGGGGATAAGGAGCAGCGGCTCCTCAAACATCGGAGAGTCCTCAATCATGTAGATCGGATCGAGGCCCTCGAGGCCGCGCTGCAATTTTTCAACCAGCGAACTCTTGCCCGCCCCGACCGGTCCCATCAGGTACAGGACCTGACGGTTCTCCTCGCCCCGCATGGCTGCGGACTGAAAGTAGCGGACAATCTGGGCCAGCGTTTCTTCGATCCCGAAGAATTCGTCCTTGAAGAAATTGTAGACTCTCAGAGACTCGTCCTTGAACAGGCGGCTGACGCGCGGGTCGTCGGTTTCGTTAATATCCGTCGCTCCCTCCTGGACGACCATATCGTAGATGCGCGCGTGGGCGTGCTTGACGATGGAGGGGTCTTGTCTGACCTTTTCCAGGTAGTCGATAAAGGTGCCGCTCCAGTGCTTGCTCTCGCGGTTCTCGCGGTCTTCCTGGATCAGTCGCTCAAATTCATGTTTGCTGTTTTCATCCATCTCCACCCCCTGAACACTGATGAATAGTTATGTTACAGGTTGTCGGCTCTGAGACACTCCTCATACCAATTAGCACAGCGAGCGAGGAATACCAGAGCCGGAGGTGGGCGGCTCTTTTGACCAGAAACGCTCAGGCTGAGCCAGGGCCGGGCGAGAAACTCGGAGCGCGAATTGTCCGTCGAGAAATGGGGCAGGTGGGTGGGGAGATGGTCCCAACGGGACTCGAACCCGTGCTACCGACGTGAGAGGCCGGCGTCCTAACCGCTAGACGATGGGACCTGGAAGCTGAGGTGGTAGGACTCGAACCTACAATCGCCTGATCCAGAGTCAGGTGGCTTACCAATTAGCCCACACCTCAACAGCCCAGAAAATAAAGAACCGCCGGGCCGAAGTCAAGCCGAAATCTGTCCTTTTCCCGTCCCCAGGGTCGCCAGGGCGGCATCCAGACGGGCCAGCGTCTGATCCTGGCCCAGGGCGACCATGACCTCGAAGATACCCGGACTGGCCGTCCCGCCGGTCAGCGCCACCCGCACCGGTTGGGCGATCTTGCCCAGCTTGAGGTTGAGGTCGTGCATCAGGCCGCTGAAGACGGTCTGCAGTCCGTGTTCGGTCCAGTCCGCAGCGCGACCGAGCCGCTGGCGCACCTGTTCGAGCAGGACCAAACCGTCCGGCGTCAGGAATTTTTTGACCGCCTTGTCCTCAAACGTCACCCGCTCGGTGAGATAAAAATGCGCCGCCTCGGCCAACTCACACAGAGTTTTGGCTCGGGGCTGGAGCGTGGCCAGCATCTGTTCGAGCCGCCCCGGGTCGGGCAGGCGATAGCCTTTGTCGGCCAGAAAGGGCTGGACCTCTTGGCGAATCTGGGCCGGCGGGCGAGCCTGCTGGTACTGAAAATTGAGCCATTCCAGCTTCTCGGCATTAAACACCCCGGCCGATTTGCCGACATCGGCAAGACGGAAAGTATCCAGCAGTTCAGTCCGTGAGAACACTTCCTGATCACCGTGTGACCAGCCCAGACGGGCCAGAAAATTGACCAGGGCGTCGGGCAGATAGCCCGACTCACGATAGGCACGCACCGCAGTCGCCCCATGCCGTTTGCTGAGCCGCACCCGATCAGGGCCGAGAATCAGGGGCAGGTGGGCAAAGGCCGGCGGGTCGGCATCAAGCGCCTGAAAGATCAGGACTTGGCGCGGAGTATTGGTCAGATGGTCGTCGCCACGCACAATGTGGCTGATCCGCAGGTCGGCATCGTCGCACACGGAACAGAAATTATAGGTCGGCGAACCGTCCGAGCGGACCAGGATCAGATCGTCAAGTTCCTGGTTCTCGAAAACGACCCGCCCCTTGATGATGTCGTCAACGACCGTCTGACCTTCTCTCGGCCCCTTGAAGCGCAGCGTGAACGCCCGCCGCTCACCGGGCTGCGGGGTATACGTACGACAGGTTCCGTCGTAGGCCGGCTGACGGCCGGCGGCCAGAGCCGCCTCGCGTTTGGCCTGTAGCTCCTGGGGCGTGCAGTAACAGCGGTAGGCCCGGTCCTGGGCCAGCAGCCGCTCGCTCGCCTCCTGGTACAGAGCCGTGCGTTGGCTCTGAAAATACGGGCCTTCGTCGCCTTCCAGCCCGAGCCAGCCTAGCGCATCGATAATGTCGGCCTGGAATTCCGGGGTCGAGCGTTGCCGGTCGGTATCGTCGATACGCAGCACGAAGGTGCCGCCGTGCTCCTTGGCGGCCAGATAGGCAAACAATGCGGTACGCGCACCGCCGATGTGCAGATAGCCGGTCGGGCTGGGGGCAAAACGTGAACGAACGCGTGTCATGGCCGAACGCTAACAGGCGGCTGAGGAGCAAGTCAACGCCGACCGGCCAGGAACCCCGCCGCAGGGGTTTGAGTTCCGTGATGTCATCAGCTATGTTCTGGACCAGACCGAGCCGATAGCTCAGTCGGTAGAGCATCTGCCTTTTAAGCAGAGGGTCCCGGGTTCGAGCCCCGGTCGGCTCA
>WTHE01000667.1:2283-3769 GCA_011523315.1 Candidatus Binatota bacterium | reverse complement strand
GTAGACCTGCCCCAGATACAGGGCCGGGTGCAGATTGCGGCACACCAGCATGTCAAACGCCTGGGCTCTCGTGGCCTCCTGGTCGTAGGCCGGGTCTTGGATCTGCCGGTGCTGGGCGGCCAGCCGTTTCGGGGTGCGCCGCACATAATCGGCCACCGAGCGAAACAGTCGATTGGCCGGAACTTTTCCCCGCAGGGCCGCGAAGTGGGTCTCAATCAGCCCCAGGGTCTCTTGGGTACGCCGCATGCCCTCGGCCATCGCCTTACGCCGCGAGCGCCCGCTCGGAGAGCCGTCAGCCAGGGCCGGATCGGTGAAATACGGCAGCTCACACACCAGGCTCAGAGCCTCGGGCACCCGCTCTTGCAGATAGTCGGCCGAACTGGTCCCGGTCAGAATATGCTCGGCCGGATCGCCGCCGAGGTTTTTCTCCATATAGTCGTAGCTGTCGCGGACGCTGAAAAACGGATACACGGCCTGAGCCCAGGGTCGGATATGCGGCACTTCGGCTTCGCCCTGGTGGAGTTCCAGTCCCTGGGCGGCCACCAGCCGGTGCAGCTGTCCAAACAGGGTCGGCAGACACCGCGAGGCGTAAAAATACACGCCGCAGAAACTGGCGTTATGCAGGGAGTAACAAAAGCCGGGACGGTAGTCCTCCATCAGCCGCATCAGAACCTGGGTCTCGGCCGACGGCGCTGAAAAGTGCAGGGTCTTATAGTCAATCGGAAAGCCCCACTCGACCTGCTCGGCCGAGGTCGGCCGGTAATAGTTCAGCGCATAGCGCAGCGGCGAGAAGCCGCCTTTGAGCCAGCCGGCGTTCAGCGCCAGTCCGTCCGGGTCAATCACCTTGACGATCAGGAAGGTCGTATCGAGCTGCCGGAGTATATCGCGGCGCTGGCACAGCGCTCGGCTCAAAAAGTCGAGGCTGAGCGTTCCGATCGGCTCGTTGGGATGCGGCACGCCGAACAACAGCGCTGTCCGCGAGCCGTGGCCGACGGTCAGCAGTTCAATCGGTCGGCCGTCCGTAGACGTGCCGATGCGGCGCAGCCGGGCCAGGTCTGGAAATTCCTCAACCAGCTGCACCGAGTTGTGGTGCAACTCGTCAGGCGACAAAAACTCCCGGTAGTCGGGAATGGCGTGTAAAATCTCGGCGATATCCATGTCAGAGTCCTGCCCTCCGCACACATGCCCCAAGCCGCCCGGCGGGTCAATGCGTTCTTGACACGCCGGAGCGAGTCGTGTTTGTCTGCTGCACCTATGGAGAAAAGAGAGCTGTCTCTCATCCCCTCAAAGAACGGCGTTCCGATAAGACTGACGGCGGAACGCTGGACTCATATCACCGAGGAACACGCAGAGCTTTCAGGGCGCCGGGCAGACCTTCTTCAGACTCTCGCGGAGCCGCAACGCATTCTGTTGGGACAAAGAGGGGAACTCCTGGCACTGAGAGAGTGGGAATCAGGGAAATGGCTGGTTGTCGTTTATCGTGAAT
>WTHE01000667.1:0-2183 GCA_011523315.1 Candidatus Binatota bacterium | reverse complement strand
CTGGCACTGAGAGAGTGGGAATCAGGGAAATGGCTGGTTGTCGTTTATCGTGAATTCAGCGATGATGGATTCGTGATCACCGCCTTCTCCACACGCAGGGTGCGCGCGCTCGAAAAGAGGACACGAGTATGGCCATAGCCGACGTCCAGGAATACCTCAAACTTCTCCCGGTTGTGAAACGCGCCCCTCAGGGCTCCCTGTGGTCCTCATACGATGCAGAGGCCGATGTTTTGTACATCAATTTCAAGAAACCAAGTCAGGCCACAGACAGCGAACTGACGGAGGACGATGTGATTATTCGCTATGAAGGGGAGGCGGTTGTCGGAATGACCATCCTCCACGCGAGTCAACGCTAGCAAAACGAACCGCGTTTCAGGAAAGCTCCCCGCCTCAATGAGCACGACCGAATCTTCCACAGCCGACTGGGCAGTCCCGGCTAACCGCGCTCCGGCCGATACCAGCTTTGTCCGTTTTCTGAAAACTCTGGGACCGGGCCTGCTGTTCGCCAGCACCGCCATCGGCGTCTCCCACCTCGTCCAGTCCACGCGCGCCGGGGCCGGCTACGGCTACGCCCTGCTGTGGGCAATCGTCATCGCCAATCTGCTCAAATACCCGGCCTTTGAGTCTGCCCCGCGCTATACCAACGCCACCGGCGAGAGTCTGATCGACGGCTACCTGCGCCTCGGCAAGTGGATGCTGTACGTCTACCTGCTGATTACCATTGCCCCGCTGTTCATCATCAACGCGGCGATCGGCTTCACCACCGCCGGCCTGCTGAACAACCTGCTGGGTCTGGACCTGTCGGCCGCAACGACCGCCCTGTTTCTGCTGGCCGTGTGTGTCGGGGTGCTGCTGGCCGGAGAGTACAGCCTGCTCGACAACCTCATCAAGATTATCTGCGTGGTCCTGTTTGTCTCCACCATTGTCGCCTTCGTCCTGACCCTGGCGCGCGGTCCGGTGGCCACGGTTCCGTTCTATTCATCCGACATCTGGACCGCCTCGGGTTTTGCATTTTTGATCGCCCTGATGGGCTGGATGCCGGCCCCGGTCGATCTGTCGGCCTGGAACAGCCTGTGGACTCTGGAGCGTATCAAGCAGACCGCGTATCGGCCGCGCATGAGCGAGACCCTGCTCGACTTCAAGCTCGGCTATCTCATGACCGCCTTTCTGGCCGTGTGCTTCATGACCCTGGGCGCGTTCATCATGTACGGCTCGGGACAGTCCTTCTCCAACCAGAGCGGCACCCAATTCACCAACCAGGTCGTGCAGCTGTATACCGCCACGCTGGGCGACTGGAGCTATATCATTATTGCCGCCTCGGCCTTCTCGGTCATGTTCAGCACCACCCTGGTCGTGCTCGACGGCTACGCCCGGGCCATGGAGCGGACCTGCGCGCTGCTGTTCTGGAGCGGCCAACACAGCCGGCGGATGTACAACCTGTGGGTCATCATCAGCGCCGTTGGCGCCTACTGGATGATCGCCCAGTTTCTGACCAGCTTCACCACCCTGGTCGACCTGGCGACCATCATCTCGTTTCTGGTCGCCCCGATTCTGGCCGCCGCCAACTACAAGCTGGTGTGTGGCGCGTCCATGCCCCAAGACGCCCGACCGCCGGACTGGCTGCGCTGCCTGGGCATCATCGGGATTGTCTTTCTGAGCGTATTCAGCCTGCTGTATGCCGCCATGCGGCTGCTGGCATGAACACACCGTGCCTGATGTCTGCTGCCGGCAAATCCTCGGTGCAGCAAACCAGTATCATCCCTTCTATGGATTGGCGGACAGTGCCTCGATTGTCACGGAGCCGCCCTCTATGGCCTGAATCCGTATATCGTAGCCGTAGAGGAGACCCATACCGATGAGCGGATCGGTATCAACCGCGTCGATTTCAACTATCCGTCTTGTCCCATCCCAGATCACGGACGCTGAGTACACGTCGTAAAGATGGAGGCTCCCATCGCCAAGTACGGCCTGTTCGCGACCACGCCAGCGTAAACCCAATGAGGCAATGAGAGCGGGAGGCAAAGTCAAGAAACCGCTGAAGCCTGTATCAATAATGACCTCAATATCTTCCTGCCGCCCACCCGCACCATCGAGGGTGAGGCGCAGGATTGCCTCACGGTTGCTCGTGACTAGAGCAGTTTCACGCTATCTTGAGCCATAGCCAGCATGCGCGAGGTAGTGGG